>QCFS01000014.1 GCA_003278365.1 Prochlorococcus sp. AG-363-M17
TTAAGTCTTTGGGCTTAGGGTTTTTCCTTGTTGGCCTTTACCAGGCTGTTCAGTCATTTCTTGATCTGGGGTCGAGTTTATCGCCTTTCCCAGAACCTAAAACAGGATCTTCACTTGTTATCGTTGGAGCTTATAAGTTTTGCCGACACCCACTTTATAAGGCGTTGTTATTTTGCTCTTTTGGCTTTTGTCTTTTTAATATTAGTTTGTTACATCTCCTTCTTCTCCTTCTTTTAGCATTTTTGTTAAGATCTAAAGCGATAAGAGAGGAGGCTAGCTTAAAAAGCCTGTATAAAGATTATTTTAGATATATGGAAACTACTCCTGCAATTATAAAGAAAGTTCCGTTTTTAGATTGGCGTTAGTAGCTTTTATTTCTTGAGGAAACCATTAGTTTGTTGACATCATTGATAAAGCCTTTCTATTGTTGCTTTGGTGACTCGATTTTGACTATTAACTATGAACATTCTAACATTTTTCTAATAAGACTCTTTTCATGAATTGACCACTTGGAATGGATGATTACCTTCGCGAGGGTGAATTTCGATTTCATCCAAATCAATATCCTCTTTCCTCAGGTCTCCGCTTGATTGAGGCGAGTGCTGGAACAGGTAAAACATTTGCTTTGTCCCACTTGGTACTGCGTCTAATTACAGAGGCTCAATTAAACATCAAAGAGATTCTAGTCGTTACGTTTACTGATTCAGCAGCTTCAGAATTAAGAGCGAGAATTTGTAGGCGACTTGAGTCTGCTTTAGATGGCCTTGAAGCCATGAAATCTGAACGTGAGTATCAAGCCCCTGATGCTGTCTTGGCAGAATGGTTGGAGTTTAATCAATCGAGTAATGTTGTTCGATCAAGATACATAGGATCTCTACTAGAGGCATTAGAGGGACTTGAGTCTGCTGACATAACTACTATTCATGGATTTTGTAGACGCACGTTAACTCGAGATGTATTAGAGAGCCCTGATGTAATAAACCCTGTTATGGAGGGAGAAGGGAAGGAGCTTGCGATAGAAGTTTGTCATGACTATTGGCATCAACAAATTCTTGAGATGGATGTAGATGACTTTAGAGGATTAAATGATGTTGGAATTACTCTGGATAATCTTATTAGGTTAGTTCTTAAGCTAGACAATGATCCCAGTCTAGGACTAGAGGTTGATGATGAATGTTTTGACGTCTCAGAAAAGGTAGCTAATCAATTTATTAATAGTCTGGAAAACAGATGGAATGAATTCCTGTCTGAATGGTGCTTAAAAGGTAAAGAACTTGAATTAAGCCTTAGAAGTAAAGCACAGCAATGGAGAAGTTGGGGGTGTATAGATACAAAGCCCTTTAGTCCTAAGCCACGGAAGAATAGGTATGAACTTCTTGATAACTGGATTAAGGAGATATCTAGCAAGAACAATAATTTTAGAAGCAATACTTGCTTTTCTTATGGGTTGGTACGAGACCAGGACTTGTTGGTCAAGTACTATCATCCTGCTGTTTTTTGTGAAGTTGCGTCTCGTTCAGGAGACGATCAATTCCAACTTATTTGCCCAAAACTTCAGAAGGCAATAGCAAGTCTTGTTGATGACCCGGCTGAACAAGTTTGGAGGCATGCCCTCCAATGGTGCTTAACAAAGCTTGAGGAGAGAAGGCGAACACGTGGGGCCATTACTTATTCAGGACTACTTAAAGTAGTAGATCAAGGTCTGAATATCTTGGAGGCTGGAGAAAACGAATCCTCCAACCAATCGAATTTGCTTAACAGCATTCGACTTAGATATCGAGCAGCATTGGTAGATGAGTTTCAGGATACAGATCCATTGCAATGGCGAATTCTTACCAAGGCTTTTGCTGATAGTAAGAGCCATCTTTTGTTGATGGTTGGAGATCCTAAACAGGCCATTTATCGTTTTCGTGGAGGAAGTCTTGGGGTTTATATGAACGTTAGAGAGAAAGTTGATCGTATTGATGTGCTTTTGGAGAATTTCCGTACAACCCCTGATTTAATGAGAAGTTTAAACAGTTTATTTTCCACTGGCTTGAGGTATTCTGATTTACCTGTTCCGTCTTTAAACTCTTCCGCCTCGGAAGAGAATATCTTCCCTTCATCTAGTCAGAAACATCTGCAGCTAATTACTTTTGACTCTCTTGATGGTGAGAAGTCTAACATTGCTGAGACATCAACTTCAAAAACAAAATTAGAGGAGAGGATCCCTTTAGCCGTTTCAAATGCTGTTTTAGATCTTTTGAACTTTGAGGATAATCGACTGAGCCCTAATGACATCTGTCTTCTAGTTAGTAGACATGACCAAGCAAATGATTTGAGAATTGCTTTGGGATCTGTTGGATTGCCAACAAGACTGGTGAGTAGCGGGGATGTGTTTCAAAGCGAAGCAGCTTATGTATTGCAATGTTTTTTGGATTGCATTGCCAGACCAGGTCACTCAGGATCTCTTAGGCTTGTAGCTTGCTCTGCTTTATATCAATGGAATGCATCCATGTTGGAGGAGGCTGAAAAGAATGGAGGCCTTGATGGCTTGGCACAAAGATTTTCTTATTTAGCTAGAAACTTTTCTCGATTAGGACTTTTAGGCTGTCTTGCTGAGGATTTGGAAAGTTGGAAGATTGCTGATTTGTCTGACAGAGGCCGTCTGTTAGGTGATTTGCAACAGTGTGCACAACTTGTACAAGAGGCAATACATGTTAATGCATTCGATCCTGCTAGTGCTGCAGTTTGGCTGAGACGTGAGCGTCTTCAACCAACTAACTCTATTCCTGAGAATCGACAACCTCAGAGTGATCTTGAGGAGAGTGCAATCTCAGTTGTAACGGTTCATAGAAGTAAAGGCCTTGAATACAAAGTAGTGATTTGTCCTTATCTCTGGCAGGCTCCCTTGCCAAGCAAAGATCCCCTCCTTCGTTTTGAAAAGGGGAATTGTTGGCGATTGTCTTTAAACCGCTCGTGGGGGAAGGGACTAGAAGCTGCGTCTGAATGGGAGAAAGCTTCATTTCAGGAAGCAGAGCGCCTTGCATATGTAGCGATGACGAGAGCACGCTCACTACTTATTTTGCTTTGGGCCCGGGGGGAAAGGCAAGAGGGAAATCCGCTTGCTGGATTTCTTTTTGGACCGGAGTCGTTTAATCAAAGTATTGATAACCTTTCTCACGAAAAAATGATTAATTGGCTTAATCAACAAAAAGTAGAGATTACTTTTTTGAATGCAAATGTAAAAGAGACTAAGCAACGTTGGAGTAGTGCTTCGTTACAAGGGGGGCTTTCAATAGGAGCAGTTCCTTCAAGAGCTTTAGATGTCACTTGGAGTCGAAGTAGCTATTCTTCTTGGACTAGAGACAAGAACAGTTGCAATGTAAGGGTCCACCCTAGTCCTATTGAATTGGAAGATGGAAGAGATAGTGATCAATTAAAGGATTTTGATAACACAACCTCTTTGGAGTTGCTTCAGAATAAATCTGCCTCATTGCCTGCAGAATTACAGAGGTCACAAAAAGGTCCTCTTTGCGAGTTTCCTCAAGGGTCAATAGCTGGAGACTGTTTACACCGCATTCTCGAGCGACTTGACTTTAGACTTTCATTGAAGAATTCTTACTCTGTAGATGTTATTGAGGAAGAGCTTAGACGAGTTGGATTTGATCAGGATCTTTTGCCGTTAGTCCAAGAAGGTTTGGGCAGAGTCTTAAATATTCCTATGGGGGGGGTATTAGGTGATCTGAAATTTAATCAATTAACCAAAGATAGATGTATACATGAATTAAGTTTTGATATTCCAATTGCTCATGAAGGAAGCGCAATCTCTTCTTCGGACTTGTCAAGAATCTTTGAGGAAGATTCCTCTTCTAGATTTTCTGATGCATATGCTGCCTCGGTTTCCGAATTGAATTTCTTAAGTAGTGGATTTCTTACTGGCTCAATAGATCTTATTTTTGCAGACCATGCTGACCCTTCTTTGGCACGTTGGTGGGTGGCAGATTGGAAGAGTAACTGGATTGGTCAAAAGGATGAGCAAGGGAAAAGCCTTTGCTGTGGTCCTTTCTTTTACAGCGATGAGGCGATGGAACGACAGATGTTGCTTCATCACTACCCCCTTCAGGCTCATATCTATTTAGTAGCTCTTCATCGATTTCTTCGATGGCGACTTCCAAATTATGATCCCAAAAGAAATTTAGGTGGTTATCTTTATGTTTTCTTGAGAGGCATTCCGGATATTAATGAAATAGTTGGAATCGATTCGCCTGGGTTTGTTCCTGGCTTCTTTATGGAGCAAGTTTCATTAAATCGAATTTTATTATTGGATAGTTTTTTTCGTGAGGGGCAGAAATGAGCTTTAGAAGTGATGAGGATACTTGGCCTACGGGGTTTGTTGGTGCTGTATATGAAGTTCTTGTACGACGTATTCCTCCTAAAACCAAGTCGAAACATCTACATGACATAGTCGATGTGCTTATGGAGGTGCTCTGTAAAGGAGAACTATATCTTGACATTACCTCTTACAAACCAACACTTGACCTAAGAGAACCTGGATGGCCTGAGTCTCATGTTAAGGCATTGCAGATTAGTGGATGGATTGATAGTGATAAATCACCAATAGTTTTAGATGGATCCCAGTTGGGATGGAAGCGTTGGTACCAGGATATGAAGTTGGTTGTCAATGAACTTCTTGATAGATCAAACACTCTTCCCAAGCTTTCTTCTATAGCATCAACTGTTTCCTCCAAATTGCCAGATGAACTTAATGATGAACAAAAGCAAGCTGTTGTTTCTATCGATAGCCATAATTTGGTCTTAATTAGTGGCGGTCCTGGCACAGGTAAAACTAGTACTATCGTTCAAATTCTTGCAAGGTCAATAACTCTTCAAAGAGAATTGCGAGTTGCACTTTGTGCACCAACAGGGAAAGCAGCTAGACGCCTACAGGACTCAATACAAAAGGCTGTTAGGCATCTTCCTCAGATCAAACGAGAGGAGCTATCTTCATTACCTTGTGTAACCCTTCACCGTTTACTTCAGGCAGGAACACGCGGGTTTCAAAGGAACAAAGGAAATCCATTAAGCCTTGATTTACTTGTTGTTGATGAAATGTCGATGGTTGATTTGGCCCTAATGAGAGCATTGTTAAATGCATTACCTGAAAATTGTCAGCTAGTACTTGTAGGCGATCAGGATCAACTACCTCCTGTTGGTAGTGGTTCCGTTTGGCATACACTTTATAGTGAACACTTAAAGAATAATTTTTTGCATTGTTCGATTCAGTTGCAGCATGTCTATCGTAATAAGGGAGATCTTGAAATGATGAGTCGAACGTTAAGAGGAGAAGGTCTAGTTGCTTTTGTTGAAAAGAGCAATGCTTTGAAAAATCATTCAAACTTCTCTTTTCATAATGCCAGCCTTAGAAATATTCCACCGTTCATCAGCCAAAAGATAAAAGCCCATAATGCTCGATTGAACGAATTTTCCTCTGAACTCTTAAAGTCTATTTCTAGTTACCCAAAAATTTCGACAATTGAACAGCCTCAATCTATAGAAATAGCGGATAAGATCTTCAACTGTCTTGATGACTTGATGGTGCTTTGTCCGAAACGTAAAGGTTTGTGGAGCGTTGATCATATTCATCGACTTTGCTTAAGAGGATTTCCTGAGGTTGGTATTAACTCATGGCCTGAGGGGTTCCCAGTCATGAGTGGAGAAAATCAACCCGAGCTTGGTTTGGCCAATGGAGACATAGGTATTCTGATAGGAGAAAATCAAGACCGTCGTATTTTATTTAAATTGATTTCAGAGGATGGCAAATTAAATCTGACTCTAATTCATCCCGCACGTCTACATAGACTAGAGCCTGCCTTGGCTCTTACAATTCATAAGTCTCAAGGTAGTGAGGCAAAGGAAGTTGTTATACTCTGGCCTAGTGATTTAAAAGAGCCTCGTATAGACATTAATCAAAAACGTCGATTAAATGAGTTATATGAGATTCGGTTGCTTTATACAGCCATCACTCGTGCTATTGAAAGAGTAGACCTAATAACTCCTTCCTAGAAGTTTCTACTACTTAAGATTTTGATTCATAAAACTAGTTTTATGGGGGTTCCAAGTGAAGGTGATTTTAAGTTTATGGCATATTGCTTACTGTTAGGTGATAAAATAAATCAAACCTTTAAAGGAAGGGCAAAGCGACACAGCGTGGGTTACTGCGCATTGGGAGTTGCTGGCCTTTTTTGAAGGCTTATTAGGCCAGTAAACTTAAAAGATGACAATCGATAAGTCACATGAGGATTCCTCATGTAATGACAACATTTCTGTGGTTAATTCCTCTTCATCGCAAGTGAAGGAGCCAATAGACGATTCGGATCCAATTGCCTCTTCAGGTTCCAAAATAAATGACACATCACATGATGGTTTAGAGCTGGGAGCTGAGATGCCAGAGGATTCTCTTGCAGAATTTGGCTTTAACGTATTTGGGTTTAGTGAAGCACTTTTGAAAACTCTTTTAGAAAAAGGTTATAAAGATCCTTCCCCTATACAGAAAGCTGCTATTCCAGAGTTAATGATGGGCCGTGATCTTGTTGGTCAGGCTCAGACCGGTACAGGAAAAACAGCTGCGTTTGCTTTACCGATAATTGAACGAATTGAAAAGCATCAAACGCGACCACAGGTACTAGTCCTTGCGCCAACTCGAGAACTTGCATTGCAGGTTGCAGATTCCTTTAGAGCCTATTCTTCCGGCCATCCACATTTGAAGATACTCGCAGTATATGGAGGTGCTGATTTTCGTTCTCAAATTAATTCTTTAAGAAAAGGAGTTGATGTTGTAGTAGGAACACCAGGACGGGTGATGGACCATATTCGACAACGGACTTTGGACACTACTAATCTGAAGAGCTTAGTCCTTGATGAAGCAGATGAGATGCTTCGAATGGGATTCATTGACGATGTTGAATGGATCCTGGAACAGCTTCCATCTGAACGTCAGATGGTTCTTTTTTCTGCAACTATGCCATCGGAAATACGACGGCTCTCAAAGCGATATCTAAGCTCACCAGCGGAAATTACAATTAAGACGAAAGCACAAGAAGCACGTAGAATTCGTCATCGGTGCATCACTATTCAGAATAGTCGTAAATTGGAGGTTTTGAATAGAGTACTAGAGTCTTTTGTTGGTGATGGAGTAATTGTTTTTGCTCGAACTAAGGCAATTACAATAGATGTTGCAGAATCACTGGATGCTTCAGGACATCAAGTTGCCGTTTTAAACGGTGATGTCCCTCAAAACCAACGCGAGCGAACTGTAGAACGTCTAAAAACAGGAGGCGTAAATGTTTTGGTTGCTACTGATGTTGCAGCAAGAGGTCTTGATGTTGATCGCATTGGATTAGTAGTTAATTATGACATCCCTTTTGACAGCGAGGCTTATGTTCACAGAATTGGGAGGACAGGAAGGGCTGGGCGAAAAGGGGAGGCTATTTTGTTTATTAATCATCGTGAAAGACGCTTTGTAAGTACTCTTGAAAGAGCTGTTGGTCAAACTATTGAGCCAATGGATATACCTAACAACGCTGAGATTAATAAGAGTCGGGTTGATCGCTTGAAGCAGAAACTTACTGATCAAGTAAAGAAATTAGGAGATGAAGGAGAAGAAATGCTCCTTATGAAAGAAGTACTACTTCAACTATCTTCTGAGAAAGAATTAAGTTCAGAAGAAGTTGCTTTGGCGGCACTTCAATTAGCCGTTCCCTCTCCATTTTTGTATACAGGTGATGAAAGATGGCTGGATCAACCATTGTTGAATCGTGGTAGGAGAGGTGATCGACGTCATCAGGATCGAGCAGCAGGGTCGAGCAGGAGGTCTGACAAGGTTCAGAGACCTCCAGAGGAGAATATGGAGCGTTATCGAGTTGAGGTTGGCCATAGAGATCGATTGAAGCCTGGGAATTTAGTGGGTGCATTGGCCAATGAAACCGGTTTACATGGCCGAATGATTGGACGCATTCAGATCTTTGATACGTATAGCTTTGTGGATCTTCCTAAGGGGATGCCCGAAGATACTTTCAGGCTCCTACGGAAATTAAAGGTAATGAATCGAGAGTTGCAAATTCAACGCACCCCTTAGAACAGAGGAGAAGTATGAGCTTTGGCGGCTTTTAATACAACCCACTCATATGCGCTCATCTCAATTGCAACAAGAGCTTCTATAAAAATAGTTAATAAGATGTGTAAGAATTTGATTTATTCAATTTCAAAGAGTGTTTTCAGGATTTTTATCTTTTCATATATTTTTGGCAGTATTTTCATTTCACCCTGTAGCCTATTATGTTTAATGAGCTCCAGCTAACAGTCTCCAAACGGCTCGATCCCTAAGCTTCGGCTACTCAGCTAATGCATTTAGGACTTTCCTTTTAGGACCAAAGCTACTCTGATCAACACTTATCGGTCCACTAGGAAATGACCATTTACATTGGCAACCTTTCTTTCCAAGCAGAACAGGAAGACCTAATTCATCTTTTCAGTCAATATGGCGAGGTAAAACAATGCAGCCTCCCTCTTGATCGAGAGACCGGAAGAAAGAGAGGATTCGCCTTCGTCGAGATGAAGGACGAGGCTGATGAGCAAAAAGCTATTGACGACCTTCAGGATGTTGAATGGATGGGTCGCATGATCAGAGTTAACAAGGCTAACTCTCGAGAGAATTCATCTGGAGGTAGATCAGGAGGAAATCGGTATTGATACGTTTGGCCTGTAAATTCTTATAGAGAATACTTTTTAGATCATTATTTATATTGCTTTCTTATAATAAATCTTCTCAAGTTTATTGAGAATAGAACGAGAAATCAGCATGCCAATCAGCAGCAGATCTAGTAAAAGCTCCTTAAGAAGATTGCTGGAAAACTTGAAAAGCCAGCAAAGACTTATTTATGCTGCAGTGACTTGTTCAATATTAAACAAGCTTTTTGACCTTGCTCCACCAGTACTGATTGGTTTGTCAGTCGATGTTGTCGTAAGAGAGCAGAGTTCTTGGTTGGCAAGGTTTGGATTAATTACTGTCCCTACTCAACTTGCATTTCTAGCAATAGCTTCTTTCCTTATTTGGAGTGCGGAGTCACTTTTTGAATATTTATATGGTGTTCTTTGGCGTAATTTAGCTCAGAGTGCGCAACATAATCTTCGGTTGAAAGCTTATAAGCATCTTCAAAAATTAGAGATGGCTTTTTTTGAAGCTGGAAATACTGGGAGGATTATGACGGTTCTTAATGATGATATCAATCAATTAGAGAGATTTCTTGATCATGGAGCAAATCAAATTCTTCAGTTGAGTACGACAGTACTTTTTGTTGGTGGTGCCATGGCATTCGTAGCACCAGGAATAGCTTTGTTTTCATTTATCCCAATCCCATTAATCCTTTGGGGATCAGTATATTTTCAAAAGCTTTTATCACCTCGATATAGAGAAGTAAGAGAAAGAGCCGGGGATTTATCTGCTCGACTTAGTAACAATCTTGGAGGAATATTAACAATCAAGAGCTTTGTTACTGAGTCTTGGGAATTAGAAAGGATGAGGATTGATAGTCACGCTTATCGTCAAAGTAATAAAAATGCGATCAAGCTTTCGGCTGCTTTTATTCCTTTAATTCGCTTCGCAATACTTTTTGCATTTCTAGCAATATTAATTCTTGGTGGACTCCAGGCTTGGCAGGGTAGCTTAGGAGTTGGTACCTACAGCTTTTTGGTTTTTATCACACAACGATTACTTTGGCCTCTTACTACTCTTGGTAATACACTTGATGAGTATCAGCGTTCAATGGCTTCCACTAATAGGGTCTTAGACTTAATTGATACACCTATATCCATTTATGGAGGCCAAATTAGGGTTTCACCAAAGGATATAAGAGGTGAAATAAGTTTTGAGAATGTTAACTTTAACTATAAAGATAGGGACCTTTTGTTAGAAGATTTTAGCTTAAAGATTAAAGCAGGGACAACAGTAGGAATAGTTGGTGCTACTGGATCAGGAAAGAGTACACTCGTCAAATTGTTGCTGAGACTGTATTCAATTAATTCAGGGAAAATTCTCCTAGATAGTGTCCCTATTGATTCTCTTGATCTTGCCGATTTGAGAAGATGCTTTTCTTTAGTCCCTCAGGAAGTTTATCTTTTTTGTGGAACAGTCTCGGAAAATATTGCTTATGGAAATAAGGATCTTCCCAATTCTGCAATAGTTAATGCTGCTGAACTTTCTGAGTCAATTGAATTCATAGACTCGCTTCCACAAGGGTTTAATACAATTGTAGGAGAAAGAGGCCAGAGGCTTTCTGGTGGTCAGCGACAAAGAATAGCTTTGGCAAGGGCAATTATTAAGGAGGCACCAGTGTTGATTTTAGATGAAGCAACAGCAGCAGTTGATAATGAAACCGAGGCCGCTATCCAACGCTCTCTCTCTCGGTTAAGAGTAAACCGAACAACAATAGTAATTGCTCATAGATTAAGCACAGTAAGGAGTGCAGACAGCATAATTGTTATGGATCAGGGCAGGATAGTTGAGCAAGGTAAGCATGAGGACTTGATATCTAATTCAGGACCATATTATGATCTATGGAGGGTTCAGGCAGGTTTAATTAGTTGAGAGATTTCTTTTCTAAATCTTGAAAATACTTTTAGGACTATATCAGGAATGTAAAAGAATTTATTACATTTTCAAATAGATTCTTTACTCTTTTCCATCGAATTTCATTTGTACTTGTAGCTAGTGTATATAAATTTCCCCTGTCAATTACGACTGTTGTAAGCTCATGTCTATCTCTATCGTCAAGGTGAACAATATATTCAAGATCGTAAAAATTATGGCCTGAATTCTCTCGAGAACTGGCTTGTACTACCTCAATATCCCTTCCCGTCCCTTCTGGGGCGATTACATTTTTCACAAGTGCATCAACAACTGAATCAGAACTTCCCAGCTCTTCTAGATCTATTGAACTTTCCACTTTTGAAACAACAAGGCTCAGAGTTTCATCGCTATTGATTAAATCGTGAAATACGACCTCTGGCCCATTGTTAACAGCCACTCGTGTCCACCCAGTTGGATATAGAAACGCATAGCGTCCATCATTGCTTTGAAAAGATTCCATTCCTCCGGTCCCGCTATTGCATGCAGTAAGGAGGATTACAAGAATGGAGACGAAAGCAAGGCGGGCAGCTGATCTAATGAATTGAATCATTGATGGCATTCGAGATGTTTCTATTCTGCCTGAATTGATGAATGTTGACTGGTTCGAAAGTGGAGTGCCTAGATTCTAAGAAGTTGCGTTGAACCCCTGAGCAGCTTTACTCGCCCTTTGGCTCGGTTGATTGATCACTTCGAACGATTGCCAGGGATTGGTCCGCGGACTGCACAAAGGCTTTCTCTTTATCTGCTTAGGCAGCCTGAAGATGCCATTAGAAGCTTTGCAGAGGCACTTGTCGCAGCACGATCTCAGGTTGGGCAATGTCAGAAGTGTTTTCACCTTAGTGCTGAACCTTTATGTGACATCTGCTCTAATTTTGCCAGGGATAAAGAATTTATTTGCGTAGTGGCTGACTCGCGGGATCTGTTGGCTCTAGAAAGGACCAGAGAGTATAAAGGGCTATACCATGTTCTTGGCGGTCTAATTTCCCCGATGGATGGAGTTGGCCCGGAAATGCTTATGATTTCAAACCTAGTAAGCAGGGTTGATGAAGATCAAATCAAGGAGGTTATTCTTGCTCTTACACCCAGTGTCGAGGGTGATACGACGAGCCTGTATCTTTCAAGATTGCTTAAACCCTTTACAAAGGTAACTCGTATTGCTTATGGCCTTCCTGTTGGTAGTGAACTTGAGTATGCCGACGAAGTTACTCTTTCAAGAGCATTAGAAGGTCGTACAACTATGGACTAAGAACCCTTTTGAATTGATGTCTCTAACTACTAGACAAAATAGTTATCTGAAAATAAAGCCAAAGGAGCGATTACCTGAGTGGCTAAGAAAGCCTATTGGGAAAGCTTCAGAACTTGAACAAGTTCAATCATTAGTTAAGGGCTCCAACCTCCATACTATTTGTGAAGAGGGAAGGTGTCCGAATAGGGGGGAGTGTTATGCGGCAGGAACAGCTACTTTCCTTTTAGGTGGATCTATTTGCACTAGAAGTTGTGCTTTTTGTCAAGTTGATAAAGGTGCCCCCCCAGAAGATTTGGACCCTTTTGAGGCAGAGCGGGTAGCCCAGGCTGTGATTAAGTTAAAGCTTCGTTATGTGGTCCTGACTTCTGTTGCTCGTGATGATTTGCCTGACCATGGAGCAAATCTTTTTGTCCAAACTATTTTAGCTATTCGAAAGCATAATCCTTTGATTGACGTTGAAGTACTTACTCCTGATTTCTGGGGAGGCTTTAGTGACCCTATAAAAGCAGTTGAAATGCAGAAACAGCGACTTGAAATTGTGTTATCTGTAAAACCAAATTGCTTTAACCATAATCTTGAAACTGTTGAACGTCTTCAAGGAGTAGTAAGGAGAGGTGCTACATATGATCATTCGCTCAGTTTGTTAGAGCTAGCTAGAAAAAGTGCTCCTGATATACCAACTAAGTCTGGTCTAATGCTTGGACTAGGAGAGCAATATCATGAGGTTATTCAAACTCTTAGAGATCTTCGAACTGTAGATTGTCAGAGAATTTCCTTAGGTCAATATCTACGGCCTTCATTGGCACATATTCCTGTTCAAAGATATTGGACACCTCAGGAGTTTACAGATATTGGACATGTTGCTCATGAATTGGGATTTTCTAAGGTTAATAGCGGCCCACTAGTGAGAAGTAGTTATCACGCAGAAGAAAGTTGACTTCTGCCTATTAGTAATCTTTGGCTCTCTCAGAAAAAATTAGCCATCTTTTATAACTTCTCTCGAAAACATCTTTGCAATCTCCACGCATAAGAGTACCTGAACCACCCCAGATTGTTCTTAGGGGTAAATCCTTGGGTGATGATTCTATAATCTTGATTTTCTCAAATCCTTTTCTCTGAAAATAGCGAACTAGTTTCTGGTGGTAATTATCATTATCATTAATAGCGAGTAAGCGAGCTGTCTCGCAGGGAGTTCTTTCAATAGCCCAGGCCATTGTTGCGGCCCATATAAGATCTCCTATCCCTGACTCTGCATTATTAATAACTTTCATAGTATCTAGTTGAAGGCCTGCTTTGCGGGGATATGCCCAAGCTTTAAGCTCTCCGAAAATTTTTATGATTTCACTATCAACTTGCTTTGCGACGACTACTCTTATTGCCCATAGATTAATTGGCCTGGTTTCTTTGATTCTTAGGATTAAACCTACTTCGCTGGCTTGCTTCTCTAGTAGATTTAGATTTAAATTTTCTTGTTGACTGTTCAACACTTTTTAGCCTCTCTTCCTTGCTTTTCTCTTAGAGCTTCTAGCTGTCTCTGTCTTTCTGCGAACCTTTCTCTATCTTCACTGCTGTACTTATTTATGCATTTACCACATTGAATCCCTGGAACATAGGTCTTCTTCTTCATGTCTTCAGGAGTTAAAGGTAGTCCACAAGCGTGACACATGCAATGTATGCCTGGACGTAGCTCATGATTTAGCGCGACTCTTTGATCAAATACAAAACATTCTCCTTCCCAGAGACTATTCTCTTCAGGGACTTCCTCTAGATATTTAAGAATACCTCCATGTAAGTGGTGAACATTTTTAAAACCTTCCTTTAGAAGATATGAGGTAGCTTTTTCACAACGTATACCACCTGTGCAGAACATTGCAATCCGCTTGGCTTTTTTATCCTTAATTAATCTTTTTAGATTTTCTTTGACCCATTTCGGGAAATCACGAAAATTCTCAGTATTTGGATTTAAGGACCCTCTAAAAGTTCCAATGCCAATCTCGTATTTATTACGAGTATCGATGACAATTGTATCGGGATCATCAATGAATTCATTCCAGTTTGCTGGCTCAATGTATGTCCCTTTTGATTTCAATGGATCTACTTGAGGGATCCCGATAGTTACAATTTCCTTTTTCTTCCTTACTCTCAATCTTTTAAAAGCTTGCTTCGTTGACCAACTTAACTTTTTGTCGAGACAGTTTTTTGGCAAATGACTCTCTAACAAAATAATAAGCTTATTTATTGCTTTTTCATTTCCACAAATTGTTCCATTAACACCTTCTTCGGCAATAAGAATTGTACCCTTTATTTGATATAATTCTGCGTTTAATTTTAATAATTCAACTAAACTATCTACCTTCTCCTTCTCTAAGTAAGTAAAACCATAGAAGGCTGTAATAAGATTTCTGCTTTTATCTTTATTCATATATTAGCTTAAAACTACTCTATAAAATTGGCCTTGATTTTAACTCCAGCTAGAGACAGTAATTTTTGATCTTCTTCAATATCTGGATTTCCTGTTGTCAGCAGCTTTTCCCCATAGAAGATTGAATTAGCACCTGCTTGTAAGCAAAGAATTTGTGCTTCTCTGCCTAGTTGCTTTCTCCCTGCGCTTAGACGAATCTTGCTTCTAGGCATAAGAATCCTTGCTGTAGCAACCATGCGTACTACTTCTAGCGGGTCAATTGGATTAACTTTCTCTAATAGAGTGCCTTCTACCGCAACAAGTGAATTAATAGGAACACTTTCAGGATGAGGGTTTAAAGATGCTAGGACTTGAAGTAGTGATGCCCTATCTGTAGTTGATTCGCCCATTCCGATGATTCCACCACAACAGATATTTATTCCTGCGGCACGAATTCTATGCAAAGTTTCAAGGCGTTCTTGGTAAGTCCGGGTAGTAATAATTTCCCCATATTTTTCGGGACTGGTGTCCAAGTTATGGTTGTAGGCTGTGAGACCTGCTTCGGCAAGTCTTGAAGCTTGTTTTTCTGTGACCATCCCAGCTGTGACGCACGCTTCTAGCCCGAGGCTTTTTACTCCGCGAATCATCTCGAGCATGGTCTCGAAATGTTCACCCTCTTGGATCTCTCTCCATGCCCAACCCATGCAGAAGCGATCAGCACCTGCGCTTTTTGCTTCTTGGGCTTGCTGAAGCACATTTGAGATTTCTAGAGTTGATTGTTCAGATAAATCACTTGAACTATGTATTGATTGGGGGCAATAAGCACAATCTTCTGTACAACCACCTGTTTTTACACTTAGTAGGGAGGCTAGTTGAACTACGTAGCCAGGATTTGAACGCCGATGAATTTTTTGAGCTTCCCAAAGGAGTTCAATAAGAGGTTTCTCAAGAAGATTTCGAACTTCATCAATAGTCCAATCATGGCGGACTTCGTTTGATGCTTGATTGGAAATTTTTTTATTGATTAAGGTCACAGCTTTAAAGAAAAATTAATCAGATTCGAGTTGCTCTGAAGTGCCGCGTGGCTTTAACCCGCCAAAGCGGCGACAACGAGACTGATAATCCAAAAGTGCCCTTGTTAGTGCTGCTTCATCAAAGTCAGGCCAAAGTACATCTGTTACATAGATTTCAGCATAGGCAAGTTGCCAAAGTAAGAAATTGCTAATTCGACGTTCACCACTTGTTCTAATTAATAAATCGGGGTCCACTTCACCTGCAGTTAGTAATTCAGATGCAAAAGCATTTTCGTCAATTAGATCTGCTTTCATATCTCCTCTTTCACATTTTTCTGCAAGCTTCTTAGCAGCCATTACTAATTCGTGCCTTCCTCCATAGTTAGTGCAGACATTGAAGTGAATCCCATTGTTTGTTGATGTTCTTTTGGTGGCTTCGTTAATAAGATCTTGTAATCGACTTGGGAGAGCTTTTAGATCACCTAAAAAACGAATAACCACCTGCTCTTTTTCAAGAGAGTCTAATTCTTTTTGCAATACTTTTTCAAAAAGTGTCATGAGGAAGTTCACTTCATCTCCAGGTCTAGACCAGTTTTCTGTTGAAAATGCATATGCAGTAAGTGCTCCAATTCCCCAGTCACTACAAAGCCGGAGTGTCGTTTTAAGGGCTTCTACTCCTGCACGATGTCCCATCATTCTTGGCAACCCTTTTGCCTGAGCCCAGCGTCCATTCCCATCCATGATTACTGCGACATGGGCTGGCATCCGATCCTCGTCAAGAACAGATGGCCTGGAGAGGATTTTGGGATGTTCTTTACTGGTGGCCGAGGCGCAGCTCACAGAATGGGTACCTTTCACGACTATTTAAGCTAAACCCTTTAGGGTGATTTAGTCTCTTCAAGAGCCTTTGAGGACGTTTTGTTGGCAGTAGAAGAGTTTTTTGAGTTTTGAGTTGTATTAGAACCTCCTATAATTTCAGACAACAGATCACCAAGTCTGCTACTAGTAATGGGTCTTTCTAGTTTTCCTTGGTTAGCAAGTGAAAGAGTCCCTGTTTCTTCAGAAACTACAACACAAATACATCGGTCAAAGCGTTCAGTTATTCCAAGAGCTGCTAAATGCCTTGTCCCATATCTAGCTATCCCTTGACGAGATAATGGGAGAATTACTCCAGCACTGATAATTTTATTACCCTTTATCAATACTGCTCCATCATGAAGTGGGGTGTCTGAGGCAAATAAATTGAGCAGTAACTCTGTGCTCAGTTGAGCATCAAGCGGTATTCCTGAGTAAAGGAAGTCTTCTGGTCGCAAGTCACTACCAGTATCTATAACGACCAATGCTCCTCGACGATTTTGAGAAAGTCGGCCAGCAGCTTCAGTTAATTGGGCTATTGCGCTGGCTGTTGCCGAGAATTCATTTTGGGAGTTACCTAGAAGCACAGCAAGGCGACCCGTCCCTAGTAATTCCATAAGTCGTCTTAGTTCTCCTTGCCATAAGATTGCAAGTGATAAGGAGCAAGCAAGTACAAGACCATCTACTAACTTTGAAGTGAGAGGTAGTCGCTCAAGTCTCTGAACAAACCAAGCTAATGAGACTAGAAATATGTAACCTCTCAGCAGCCAAAGTGTTCTTGGTTCGTTAACTCTAGAGAAAAGTAATACTCCTACTCCCATAGCCAAGAGAACGTCTAGCAGGAGGCGAAAATCAAGCACCCCCCCAAACATATGCCTCCTGAGCAACTTTACTTACTTAGATTACTGCTAAGAGACGATCAGGAACAACGTCATATCTTAAAAGGTCTTCTGAGAGTTCACGCCTTTGAATTAAGTCAGCATGCCCATTTTGAACCAGAACTGTAGCTGGTTTTGGAATTCTGTTGTAGTTAGAACTCATAGATGCGTTGTAAGCACCTGTAGCAAAAAAGACCAGAATTTCTCCGTTAGAGGATCTTGGAATTGCTAAGTCCTTAAGGAGTACATCACCTGATTCGCAATGTTTTCCTGCAACAGTCACTACTTCTTCGGTTGGGCTTAGGGGCCTGTCCACTAAGCAAGCAGAATATTTTGATTGATATGTAATCGGTCTAGGGTTGTCACTCATGCCTCCGTCTACAGCAAGATAGGTCCTTATCCCTGGTATTTTTTTACGTGATCCGATTTTGTAAAGCGTTACTCCCGAACTACCAATAAGTGAGCGACCTGGTTCGCAAATTAGGCGAGGTAAATGAATTTTTTTGTCTGAACAGGACTTTGTGATGGCATGCGCCACTGTTTCCACCCAGCTCTGAATGGTTGGTGGATTATCCGTATTTACATATTTAATTCCCAAGCCTCCGCCAATGTTTAAGTCTTTTATTGGATGCCCTATTTCTATAGCTAGTTTGAGACTCTCTCCTAAAACCTCTGCCAGATCTTGATGGGGGTTTAATTCGAAGATTTGAGAACCTATGTGTGCATGTATTCCTTCTAGCTTAGCAAAATCGCAGGACTTTAATTTATACAAGATATTTTCTAGATTTTCAGGATCGAAACCAAATTTACTGTCAAGATGACCGGTCTTTATGTATTCATGAGTATGACATTCAATCCCTGGTGTTAGACGTAACATTAGTCGAGCAGGATCTGCATTTTGGGGTATAAGATTGGATAATCTTTTCACGTCATGTTCGTTGTCAATAATTATAGTTACTTTGTTCATGTACCCCATGAGAAGCTCTTCGTCCGATTTGTTATTTCCATGTAGAAATATTTTGTCTGGACTCAAATTGCCTTTTAATGCTGTTATTAATTCACCAGCAGAAACAACATCAATACCGAGACCTTCTGAGTTTATTATGTTACTAATAGCTAACGAGCTATTGGCTTTTGATGCATATAGGACCAGTGAGTCACCTTGGTAATGCTTATCAAGGCTTTCTTTGTATGCCTTGCAAGATACCCTTAAGCCTGTTTCGTCTATTACATATAGGGGCGTTCCATACCGGCTAGCAAGGTCACTGAGTAGACATCCTCCAACCATTAATTTTCCGCTTTCGTCGATTTCAGTGGTTAGAGGAGCTATGTTTTGGTTTGGGCTTGCAAGATTGCGTTTTTGCTCGTATGGCTTCTGAATAGGCATGATTGTGGAAAATGCGCAAAATAAAGATTTAGGTAGACATTGACCTGCCTGAAGCTTCTAACCTATTCCTGTAGGAGTATTGAGGAATAGGTTGATGAAGTTGGTGTCCATAGGTCAAAATGATTTACATGCTTGTGTAGAGCTTGATAATCTGTCAATGGGTGGGTTTTGGAGTGAAAAGCAATGGAGTGAGGAGCTTTCGAAAAAGGATTCTATATGCCTAGGTCTTAAAGAGTCTTCGGTCTTGTATGCAATTGCCTGCGGTTTGATATTAATAGATGAATTTCATTTGTACTTGATTACAGTTCACCCCTTTTACCGTCGAGTGGGAAATGGAAAGAGGCTTTTATCAGGACTTCTACAAGCTGCTAGAGGTGCAGGTGCTCAAAAAGTAACATTAGAGGTATCAACTTTGAATTTAGAAGCTTGTAGTTTATATAACCACTTTGGATTTAAGACAAAGGGACTTCGCCGAAATTATTATCGAAATGGCAGTGATGCCTTAATTCAGTGGTCTGATTTAAATAAATACTAAATTCACTGTAGTGAAATATACTTTTTAGTTCGGATACCCGCCCAGAAAAATACTAAATAAATGAAAAATCGAACATTATTTCTGCTTTTCTCGAGTTATGCCCTTTGATTACAGGCATGTGTTCTAAATCATAATCACTGCGCATTAGCTTCTCAGCCCTGATAACTTAGATATAGATTCACGTGGTCTTGACCATGTTTGAGAGGTTTACAGAGAAGGCCATCAAGGTAATTATGCTGGCCCAAGAGGAGGCCCGCAGGCTTGGCCATAATTTTGTTGGCACTGAGCAAATCCTTTTGGGGCTTATAGGTGAAGGGACAGGCGTGGCTGCAAAGGTCCTCAAGTCGATGGGTGTAAGTCTTAAAGATGCGCGAGTTGAGGTTGAAAAAATTATTGGCAGAGGGTCAGGTTTTGTTGCTGTAGAAATTCCTTTCACACCACGTGCCAAAAGGGTTCTTGAGCTTTCTTTAGAGGAAGCAAGGCAACTTGGTCACAACTACATCGGGACAGAGCACTTGCTCTTGGGTTTAATTCGGGAAGGAGAAGGAGTAGCTGCGAGAGTTTTAGAAAATTTAGGAGTTGACCTTACAAAAGTCCGTAGTCAGGTAATAAGAATGCTTGGAGAAACCGCTGAGGTGGCAGCTGGAGGAGGAGGAGGAAAGGGTGGCTCAATGAAGACGGCCACTTTGGATGAGTTCGGAACAAATCTCACTCTTTTGGCAAGTGAATCAAAATTGGATCCAGTAGTAGGCCGTCATAGTGAAATTGATAGGGTTATCCAGATTCTTGGAAGACGTACAAAAAATAATCCTGTACTTATTGGTGAGCCAGGTGTAGGTAAAACTGCAATAGCTGAAGGACTTGCTCAGCGAATTCAGCAAGGAGATATTCCAGATATATTGGAGGAAAAGAGAGTTCTAACTCTTGATATCGGTCTTTTAGTAGCAGGGACTAAATATCGAGGAGAATTTGAGGAGCGCTTAAAGAAAATAATGGATGAAATTAAATCGGCAGGTAATGTGATTTTAGTAATTGATGAGGTTCATACTCTTATAGGAGCGGGAGCAGCCGAAGGAGCAATAGATGCTGCAAATATTCTTAAGCCTGCCTTAGCAAGAGGAGAGCTCCAGTGTATAGGTGCAACGACTCTTGATGAATATCGTAAACATATTGAACGTGATGCTGCTTTAGAGCGTCGTTTTCAGCCAGTAATGGTTGGAGAACCATCTATAGATGACACTATTGAGATTCTACGTGGCCTGAGAGAAAGATATGAACAACATCACCGTTTAAAAATCACAGACGAAGCACTTGAAGCGGCTGCCAATCTAGGTGATAGATATATCTCTGATCGCTTTCTTCCTGATAAGGCAATTGACCTGATAGATGAGGCTGGAAGTAGAGTTCGCTTACTTAATTCTAAGCTCCCACCAGAAGCTAAAACTGTTGATAAAGAATTGAGAAATGTTCAAAAGGAGAAAGAAGAAGCAGTAAGAGATCAGGATTTTAATAAAGCAGGAGAGTTGAGAGAAAAGGAAGTTGAATTAAGAGAGAAAATTCGCACGTTGCTGCAAGCTTCACGTAAGGATTCTGAAGGAACCAATGAAACACCTTCTGCTAAAGATGACGGGAAAGAGATGATTCCAGATGATTCATTAACTACTATAAAGTCAGAGAACTTGGATGCTAATAAATCAATAACACCAGTTGTAGATGAAGAAGATATTGCTCATATAGTTGCTTCATGGACAGGTGTTCCTGTTCAAAAGCTTACTGAAAGTGAGTCGGTCAAACTTCTCCATATGGAGCAAACGCTTCATCAACGTTTGATAGGACAAGATGAGGCTGTAAAAGCTGTCTCAAAGGCAATTCGAAGAGCAAGAGTGGGTTTAAAAAACCCAAATAGACCTATTGCTAGTTTTATTTTTTCAGGTCCAACTGGTGTAGGAAAAACAGAGCTTACAAAGGCGCTAGCTGCATACTTCTTTGGAAGTGAAGATTCGATGATTAGACTTGATATGTCAGAATTCATGGAGAGACATACTGTTAGTAAATTAATTGGATCTCCCCCAGGTTATGTAGGTTTTAATGAAGGAGGTCAGCTTACTGAAGCTGTCAGAAGAAGGCCCTATACAGTAGTTCTATTTGATGAAATTGAGAAAGCACATCCGGATGTATTTAATTTGCTTTTGCAATTATTAGAGGAAGGTCGATTGACTGATTCTAAAGGAAGAACTGTTGACTTTAAAAATACACTTATCATCATAACTTCTAATATTGGATCTAAAGTTATTGAGAAGGGTGGCGGTGGACTTGGTTTCGAGTTTTCTGGCGAAAATGCCGAAGAGACTCAATACAACAGAATTAAGTCATTAGTTAATGAGGAACTTAAGCAATACTTCAGACCAGAATTTTTGAATCGTCTTGATGAAATCATTGTCTTCCGTCAACTCACAAGAGATGAAGTTAAAGAAATTGCAGAAATAATGCTACGAGAGGTTTTCCAGAGAATGGAAGATAAAGGAATTTTGCTTACTGTTTCGGAGGCATTTAAAGAAAGACTTGTTGAAGAGGGTTATAACCCGTCATATGGAGCAAGGCCTTTGCGTAGAGCTGTAATGCGCTTACTTGAAGATAGTCTTGCTGAAGGAGTCCTTTCAGGAAGGATAAAAGATGGAGACACAGCAGAAGTGGATATCGATGATAATAAACAAGTTATAGTTAAAAAAGTTGGTGAGGGCTCCTCTGCTCCTGAATTGGCAGGGGCTAATGCCTAGAAATATTCAAATTATTTTCTAGCTTAAAAGTGGATTCATACTTTACACATAACATAGCCCCATCTTTAGTTATTAGAGGTAAAGATGCTTGGTCTAGAGGGCAGCATTTGATATCAGGTATATGTGATAGACCCTTGTTGATAGGTAGGAGTTGTTCTACTTCTGATTTGAGAAATCAATTGCTCAAGACTCTCCAAGAACGTGGGATAAAGCCTCTTTCAGCTGAAATTAAATATGACTGTTGCGAAGAAGACCTGTCTTTATTAACGTCAATAGCATTGCAAAATTCCTGCAATGGAATAATTGCTGCAGGGGGAGGCAAGGTCTTAGACACTGGAAAACTTTTGGGATATAGATTGCACTTGCCAGTTATTACTGTCCCACTTAGTGCATCTACTTGTGCTGGTTGGACTTCTATTTCAAATATTTATTCCTCAAAAGGATCCTTTCGTAGAGATGTCTTGCTTGACCGTTGTCCAGATTTGTTAATCTTTGATCATGGATTTGTCCGCCTTGCCCCTAAAAGAACACTTGCCAGTGGGATGGCGGATGCTTTAGCAAAATGGTATGAGTCTTCAGTATCAAGTTCTTCAAGTAACGATTTTTTAGTTCAGCAGTCCGTTCAAATGGCAAGGGTTTTGAGAGATCAACTGTTTATCAATGGCCAAAAGGCATTTGAGAATTCAGAAACTGAGGAATGGATAGGAATTGTAGAAAGTTGTTCCTTGACGGCAGGGTTAATAGGTGGGATTGGTGGTGCTAAATGTAGAACTGCCGCTGCACATGCTGTTCATAATGCCCTTACCCAAATTGATGCTTCTAAGACCTCTCTACATGGGGAAAAAGTTGGATTGGGTATTCTTATTCAACTTAAGCTTGAGGAAAGATTGGGAGGTAACAATTTAGCGAAGCAGTCAAGTGAACAACTCTTGAAATTTCTAAAAGGATTAGAACTACCTACCAATCTCTCCGAACTTGGATTTAATCATTTGAGCAACAATCAATTGCTTGAGATTTGTAGTTATGCATGTAGAGCAGAATCTGAAATTCACTACTTGCCATTTAAAGTCTCTGAGTATGATTTGCATCATGCTTTGATTTCCTTGGACAAAGAACTAATATGTAGAATAATTCCTAACTTATAAGGATAAGTTGACTACTGATTGATAAATATGCCTACATACATGTCCTTAGAAGAGACACTCCTTAAGGAGTTGGCTCCCACGATATTAGACCCTTTGGCTAGAGATCTGGCTGCTGATGTTCAATGGTGGAATCTAAAGGCTTTGAGATCAGAATCTCAATCATTAGATAGTCATAATGAGGAGTTTTATTCCTACCCAATAGCCATTACTGGAAATGGTCCTCCTATACTTCTTTTGCATGGTTTCGATAGTAGTTTTCTTGAGTTTCGTAGATTAGCTCCTTTACTTAAGAATCAACATCAATTAATAATCCCGGATCTGCATGGCTTTGGATTTGGACCACGACCTAAACAAGTTGAATATGGATCTGATGCCCTTCTATATCATTTGGGAGAGGTTTTGGAACGCTTACCTGTTCAACTCCCAGTTAGTTTAATTGGAGCTTCAATGGGAGGAGCAGTTGCCTTGGAGCTTGCTAAAAAGTATCCAAATAGAATAGATAAGGTGCTTTTGCTTTCTCCTGCAGGACTTACTGGGAGAAAAATGCCTTTGATTACTCCTTTTAACAAACTTGGTGTATGGATTCTTAGCAGTCCTTTTGTGAGAAGGGGATTGTGCAGGCAAGCCTTTGCTCACCCTGATAACAGTGTTGGAGAAGAGGAATTGCAGATAGCATCATTGCATTTAAATTCTCCAGGATGGGGAAGATCTCTTGCTGCTTTTGCTCTTTCAGGTGGAATGGCATGCTCTAATTTGCCTTTGCCGAAGCATGATATTAACGTCATCTGGGGATCAAATGACCGAATTTTGAGTGAATCTTTGAGAAGAGAAGCAAGTGATTTAATAGGTAGAGATATAGAAAAAATCAAGGATTGTGGTCATCTTCCTCATCTTGATTGTCCAGAGATTGTTCTCAATAGATGGCTAAAGATAATTAAGAGCTAATGAACACTAATACTAATTCTGCAACTAGTCCTCTCGTAAAGTTTATCTCAGCTGGTTTGAAACTTTGGATTAAGACTCGTTGTAAATCTGTTGATGAATTGTCTATTGATCTTTGCGGATCAACCTTGCAAGTCCTCAGGGGAAATGTCAAAAATGTCAATTTAAAAGCAGAGAGAATTAATTTTGATGATGTTTTGATTGATACTTTAGAGCTAGATGGAGGTCCGATTAGGTTAATCTTTAGGAAAGGCTCGGGAAGACTAATTGAAATAAAAGACTCGTTTAATATTGAAGGCAAAATACTTTTGACTGCTGAAGATATAAAAGGCTTTTTGCTTTCAGAAAGATGGAGCATCTTAGCTAAACAATTATGCAGGACTTTGACTAACTTTGATACTTTGCATGATGTAGAAATTGAGGAGAATAATTTATATTTTTGGACCTCTAATGATTCAACAAGTAAAACTGAGTTTAACCTATACGCAGATTTTGGTACTTTGGTTATAATAGAAAAATTGCATAATAGGAAGTTTGTTTTGCCTATGGATCCTTCTATAGCAATCAATAAGGCCTTTGTTTCAAGTGGAAAGCTAAATTTATTAGGAAAAGCAGTAGTTAATCCATGATTTTAGACATTGAAAAATGCGATAAGCAAGTTAACAGCATAATAAACAACTGCAGGGGTAAATAAATAACTGTCTATTCTGTCAAGAATTCCGCCGTGGCCTGGCAATGCATCCCCTGAATCTTTAAGGTTTGCATTCCTCTTCATCATAGATTCAGTAAGGTCCCCTACAAGGGCAAATACTCCAACCAAGGCTCCAAGAAGTCCTCCGAGAAGGCACCCAATTGGCCATCCAATGATCATTCCTGATATAGAGCCCATGGCTATTGCACATATAAACCCTCCAATAGCACCTTCTACTGTTTTGCCTGGTGAAATAGGGGATAAGGGAAGGCGGCCAAAACGCTTCCCTAGGAAATATGAGCCAATATCACTGGCAACAATTATTAGGCAAGCTATTAAAGTGATTTGCATTCCAGGTGTCAACCAAATTGCCAATGAGTCTGGCAATTTAACTATTGCTGGAGTTATATTTAAGTCTGATATGTTGCGAAGTTTTATCCAGTGACTAGGTAAAAAACCTAGATAAAATAAACCAAAAATTGATACTGCAATATCAGCAATAGAACCGGTTATAGGTTGAAGTATTAGCCATCCGCAAATTGCAGCTCCCGATAGAGGTAGGACTGCAGAAGTAACGTCTGCAGACAAGCTACCGCTTCCCCCTAATTGAGTAATGAGGAGCAACAATTGACATGCTACTAAGGTTGTTTTTGTTGCTGGTCGTATCCCTGCAAATTGTGCCATCCTGAAAAATTCCAGTAGTGCCAAGTGGACTATCACGCTTACTGCCAACGTGAACCACCATCCACCAAGGCCTACAACTAAAAGTCCAAAAGCTCCAGCTGCAAGGCCACTTCTAATTCGTTTGTGTCGGGAAATAGATGTCATTTCTTGTCCACGCTAGTTCATACTCTTTTTAGGTTTAACCAAATTTGCTGATAACACTAATATCATCAGGGATTTTATTAGGCCAATTGAACCGTTGTTCGATTAACCATTCGGCTTTTTTCTCGTTAATAAATTCTCCTGGGAAAATTAATGGAATGCCAGGTGGATAGGGTGAAATTAATTCAGCAGATATTTCTCCAATAGATTCTTCGATTAATACTTTTTTACTTGAAGCTTGAAAGGCAATTCTTGGTGACATGGAAGGCATTGTGATAATTGAGGTGGGGATTGGCCTAAAAGGCTTTAGTCTTCCCCATTTCTTTTGGGTAGTAATAAGTTCTTTCCAGCGTTTAGCAAAGATTCTTGCCAATCCTTTTTGGGGTGCCCAGCCAAGACAAAAAGTAAGGCATCCAGGTTCAGGAAGTTCTGCTACAAGGCCATGCTTCGTAAACCATTTGTCAGCTTCAACTCCATTTAAACCAACATGAGATGTATTTAGTATTAGACGTAGGGGATCTTGTGTTTTTAGCAATGGTATTCCTTGTGATACAAGTTTTTCGTAAATCTGTTTTCCTTCTGTAACCCTTTTTCTAAGCCTCTTTCTTGTTTTCGGATTTGATAACTCCTCTATGGCTGATTCACAAGATGCTAGTAAAAGCGCATTAGTACTTGTTGTTTGTAAACAAGCAATAGTCTTTTCTATTGTTTTTGGATCAATACGATCCCCTTGTAACCATAGTGCAGCAGTTTGACTAAGTCCTTGGGCTGATTTATGCAATGAGTGAACAACTAGATCAGCACCAGCTTCTATAGATGATTTTGGAAGTTCTGGATGAATGTTAAATGCGAAATGTGTCCCATGAGCTTCATCAACTATTACAGGCCACCCCTTCTCGTGAAGAAGGTTTACTAAGGGCTTGATGTTACATGTGTATCCATGATAAGTCGGATGAATTAAAACAGCAGCATCAATCTCAATACCTGTGGTTTGCACTTGGTTTAGAACTTCTTCCAACCATTTCGCATTAGGCGAGGAATAATGACCTCTATCTGACAAATATGGAAGGTCAAAAAATATCGGAAACAAATCTCCTAATACACAAGCTCCTATAAGACTCTTGTGTACGTTCCTTGGCATTAATACACCTTTCCCTGGTCTTGCAGCTGCAAGCAAAGCCGCTTGAAGACAACCTGTAGCGCCATTTACTCCGTACCACCCCTTCTTGACCCCAATCTTTTTTGCTGAATTTTCTTGGCTTTTTGCAATGGCGCCATTTCTTTCTAAAGGACCACCTATTTCTTCAAGTTCAGGTAAATCCCATACCCCTGCTCTGCAATTAAATAATGAGCGAAAATCATTAGGTAGAGCTTGACCTCTACCATGTGCAGGAAGGTAAAGAGATTGACTAGATTTATGGAGTTCAATTAATAGTTGAGGAAGCTTCATGAAGGTCTTTTTGAAGTGGTGGTATTCATCTAGGCAGATCTATTAAGCTGTTAGAACAGAGATTATAAGCCGCCTTTCTCGAGTATTTCTTTAACAATTATTTCATGATTTAATGACTGAATCAGCTTGCTAATCTATGCTTAAGTTTAAGGCAACGAGCTGTCGAGCCTAAAAAGACCAGAATCTATATTAAAGTATACTTAATCGGATGTGGTCAAGCGTATGATTTTTGTTTCTTAGCTCTTTTCTAAGTTATTCACTAAGATCTTTATCTTTTGCTTATAAAGAAAATGATTCAATTAATATTATCTCGCATTTATTTTATTTATAGATCTAATTATTTAACATTTAATTCCTTGTAAGATTGTTCAATGTGGACTTGTCTTATACTTCAATCACACTCGTTTCATGACTGCATAGGTGGAGCATCAGCGAATTCAAAAGGTAATTGCTGCCACTGGTTTTTGCTCTAGACGTAAGGCAGAAGAGTTGTTGATGCAACAACGTGTGTTGTTAAATGGCCTCATTGCAAAAGTTGGAAGTTTGGTAGATCCAAAAAAAGATAATATTTTAGTTGATGGTAATGAATTGCCTCACAAGCCAAAGCCAAGAGTAATTATCCTAAATAAGCCTGCGGGATTAATTAGTAGTTGTCAGAACCAATATGGAAGAAGAAGCGTGTTAACTTTACTCCCTTCTTATTTGCGACAAGGTCTTCATCCAGTAGGTCGACTTGACATAGAAAGCAGAGGTGCTCTCCTATTAACTAATCAAGGAGAACTTACTCTAAGACTCACTCACCCTAGGTATGAGCATACAAAGACTTATCTTGTATGGATTAATGGTCAGCTTTCAATAGAGAATATCCAAAAATGGCGATCAGGCCTATTGCTTGATGGACAGTTGACTATGAAAGCCAAAGTTAAGATTGTCAGAAGTACCTTGGATCGTAGCCTATTAGAGATTGAACTTCGTGAAGGAAGGAACAGGCAGATAAGAAGGACAGCAAAGTTACTAGGACATCATGTTTTGGATCTTCAGAGAGTTAACATATCAGGAATTTCATTGGGTGATTTGAATGAAGGATGTTGGAGAGAACTACATGAGCATGAATGGAAGTACTTATTGCGTAGCGATAAACCCATGTCACTTTGATTTAATACTTACCTCTCCATGAATTCATTTAAGTCACTTCTTTCTAGGTTTAGTTCTTCACCAAGAGGATCATTTGACATTGATAAAGATCTTGCCAGTGAATTGTTAGAAGTTGGAAGCCTTGTGAAAAGCAGGAGAGAATCCTTTGAGATGACTCGACAAGATCTTGCTATTTCAACTCGAATTACAACACCAGTCCTTGAAGCTATTGAGTCTGGATGTGTAAACAGTCTGCCAGAACATGCTTATTTGGTGTCAATGCTTCCATTACTTGAAGCAAGGCTTCAACTATCTAAAGGTACTCTTGATGTCCTATTAAAGGCAGCTTACTTGTCTAAAAAGATTATTAATGAAAACCCCACAAGATCATTTACTATTGGAAATATCGATATTTTAACAACCTGGCAAGGTGCTTTACTTTACTTCGTCGTTATTATTGCAGGGATTTACTTAGTTAACTATCAGCAAAGCAGCATTGCGAAGAGAAATATGCTTTCATTAAATCCAGTTCCATATATTATCTCCAATGGAGAGAATTCTTTAATTGAATTTCACCGAGAAAAGCCAATTGATGAATATTCTTCTGTAACACAAGCTACTCGAGGATCAAAAAAAGAATGGTTGAATCTGGCATCTTTAGCTCCAAAGCAGTTATTAGGAACTGGCAATATGAAGTTAGAAGTTTTAAACTCACACCTTATTAAATTGAGATCAGCAGGAGGAGCAGATTTTTCTTTTACAATTTCTTCTGGGAAATTATCTCTTAATTTAATACCTCCGGTGTTCTTGGAAATCAACCCTCCTTTGACTTCAGAAGAGTCAGTAATTTGGAATGGAGTGACTCAATTTACTGAGGTTAATGAGACTGGAATTTATCGGTTCCCTAAATCAGTAAATAAATCAAATATGGAACGGTTTGATCTCCCCCAAGAGGCCCCTCTCTCACCATAGTTTCTGAGGGTCTCGTCAATTGATTGGTCAAAATTAGATAATCGCCAGCACCAATTACCTTCTGTAGTTCCAGGAGTATTGAACCGTGACTTGTTGTCCAAGTGTAATAGATCTTGTAGTGGTGCTATGACTAAAGAAGCTTCAGTTCCCAGTCCAAGCTCTAATAATTGCCAAACAGGAGAATCAATTTTTTGCTTCAGTTGTTTACTAACTCTCTCTTTTGATTCTATGTCGAGCTTTTCCCACCAACCAATAGTAGTTGGATTGTCATGAGTTCCTGTATAAACAACCCAGTTCTTACCTTTTATATTTTCCGGTAAATATGGGTTTTTGGGATCTCCATTAAATGCAAATTGAAGTATTTTCATTCCAGGAAGTTCAAATGCATCTCTGAGATCTTCAACGTCTTTTGTTATTACGCCTAGATCTTCTGCTATTAAAGGGAGTTTCCCCGAGTGATCATTTTTTAGTTTTTGCAACAACTCTGACCCTGGAGACTTCCGCCATTCTCCTTTCTGTGCAGTTAGCTCTTTTCCCGGAATTGCCCAATATGAAACTAATGCTCTGAAATGATCTAGACGAAGTAAATCAAACTGTTCCCATTGCCTGGAGAATCTTCTCCTCCACCAATCATAATTATTTTTTTTGTGATGCTGCCACTTATAAACAGGTGTTCCCCATAGCTGTCCGGTTTCTGAAAAATAGTCCGGTGGCACACCACTTTGTATTTCCATTTCTCCGTTATTTTCAATCGAGAAAAGTGTTCGATTACTCCAAACATCAACACTATCTTTGGAAACATAAAAAGGAAGATCACCAAGAATTACTACATTTAATTCAAAGGCAAGTTTTCTAACAGATTTCCACTGCCTGTCTAAATGCCATTGAAGAAGATAATGTTCTAATAAGTCTTCTGTATTCTCTTTCTTCCAATCTTTTAAGTAATTTTGTTTGCATTGTCTAAGTGAGTCAGGCCATTCCCACCAGGGCAAATTGTTATGTTGATTACGAATCACCATAAAAGCACTATGGTTCTCTATCCAATAGTTTGCAGCGCACCATTCTTCAAAAGCCAGTTTCCTATCTACTTTCTGACTTGACCAGGCTTCTCTTAAAGCTTTTCTTAGATAGTCACTTCTTGATTCAGCAAGTTTGAAGTCAAGCTTTTTCGGTGAGTCTTCTTGAAGACCGCCTGGTAAGGCTTCAAAAATAGATGAGGGTAAAAATTCTTCTTCAACAAGATCTTTTGCATCAAGAAACCAGGGATTAATAGCAAACCCTGATGGTGAACTGTATGGTGAACCTTTGGAGTCAGGTGGGGTAAGAGGTAAGACTTGCCATACACCTATGTTGTTCTTAGATAGTTTTTGTAGCCACTTTCTAGACGGAGCGCCAAACGAACCGCAAACAGCACTCCCTGGAAGTGCTGTTGGATGAAGAAGGATTCCTGTTGTATGCGCCAAGAAGTTTTTTTGTTGAGCCATTAAGTCATTACTAATATATTGAATGCCCTCATTTGACTTCTCCTATAACTTCCTTCGAACTTTAGTTGAGCTAAACTTATATTTGGTAGGTATATATATTCTTTTTACATCTATTGAGTTGATTTTAACACTTAAGCAACGACTGGTTCTGCAGAATTATTATCCAATTATTAACTAGGGTAGTAAGTTATGACAATTGTAGTAATAATGATTGTTAAAATATATCCCTATGACAAAAAAATTGTATTTCATAGGCTGAGCCGTTATGTAATCCTACCTTGATTAGATTATATTTGTAAGAATTCTTCTTTGGCTACCAGGTTTTCACTTTAGATTTATTTCGCTCGCTTTTGTCTATTGGTCTTTAATGAAGTCACCGCCCACTAATAAGAATTTCTCTAGGACTCAATCAAGATCTTGGTTTGGTCGTTATCCGGGACGTACTCTGCAACGCCTTGGTGCAGCAATTAGTGGTCTATGGATTGGAACTTTGCTTTTCTTGTTCGTTTGGCCAGATCCTGACTTAATAGAACCACATAGCTCTGCTACAAAGCTTTCGCTAAGCAACAGTCCATATCCAAAACAAGCTATTAAATTATTGCTTTTAGGTGTAGTAGAATCCCACGATTCTTTGAATAAAGATACGAAATCTAACCAATTGAATGGGATAATTAGCACACTATTAATTAATATTAAACCAC
>QCFS01000015.1 GCA_003278365.1 Prochlorococcus sp. AG-363-M17
CAAGAATTCGGGCGGAAACCAAGTGAAGAAGAAATAGCAGAAAGTATGGAGATGACAATTGAGAAACTTCGTTTTATAGCAAAAAGCGCTCAATTACCTATTTCTCTAGAAACTCCTATTGGGAAAGAAGAAGACTCAAGACTAGGAGATTTTATTGAGGCTGATATTGAGAACCCTGATCAAGATGTGGCCAAAAATTTATTGCGTGAGGATCTTGAAGGGGTGTTGGCAACACTGAGTCCTAGAGAAAGAGATGTCCTCCGACTACGTTATGGCCTAGATGATGGCAGAATGAAAACCCTAGAAGAGATTGGGCAAATCTTTGATGTAACTCGTGAACGAATTCGCCAAATCGAAGCAAAAGCACTTAGAAAGTTACGTCATCCAAATCGTAATGGTGTTTTAAAGGAATACATCAAGTAAAAATCATTCCATTAAATAGCCTAAAACTATCTCGAACCGCCCAAAAGATGGATAATAGATATGAGCCTCTACCGCAATTTGGGCAAGGCTTAATACTTCACCTGAAATCCGCGAATACCGTTTAATGACTCTCGACCAACTGCGCATCGCTTCCCGCAGAAGCCAGCTGGCAATGGTCCAAACCAATTGGGTAAAGGGAGAACTGGAGAGAGCCCATCCAGGCCTTTCGGTTTCTGTCGAAGCAATGGCTACTCAAGGAGACAAAATCCTCGACGTTGCATTAGCAAAAATTGGCGACAAAGGTCTCTTTACTAAAGAGCTTGAAGCCCAAATGCTTGTTGGCCATGCAGACATAGCTGTTCACTCCCTTAAAGATCTGCCCACGAATCTCCCCTCAGGATTAATACTCGGCTGCATAACTGAAAGAGAAGATCCTGCGGACGCTTTAGTAGTTAACAGCAAAAATTCAAAATACCAACTTGAAACCCTCCCAAAGGGATCTGTTGTTGGAACAAGCTCACTTCGCCGCCTTGCTCAACTACGTCACCACTTCCCTCACCTGATTTTCAAAGATGTAAGAGGGAATGTAATAACTCGTCTTGAGAAACTCGATGCAGGTGATTATGACTGTCTAATACTTGCAGCAGCTGGACTGACCAGACTTGGCTTTGGAAATCGTATACATCAGTCCATCCCTAGCGAGATCTCCTTACATGCAGTGGGACAAGGGGCTCTTGGCATTGAATGTGTAGAAGCTAAACCAGAAATAATCAGCCTTATAAAGGTTCTAGAGCATCAACAGACAGCACAAAGGTGCCTAGCAGAAAGAGCATTCCTTCATGAGCTAGAAGGAGGTTGCCAAGTCCCTATTGGGGTAAACAGCAGTATTGAAAATGATGAACTAGTCCTGACCGGAATGGTCGCAAGCTTAGATGGGCAAAGATTAATTCGTGACCAAGAGAAAGGGCCTGCTCAGAACAGTGAAGAAATTGGGAAACTCCTTGCCGATAATCTCAAAAGTCAGGGTGCAGGTGAGATCCTTGCCGAGATTTTTGAAAATGTTAGAGAGTAAGTAGCCTTTACCTTTAGTTCTTAACCAAGAGATCAAAACCCATCAAGATATACCAGTCTCACCAAAATATTAACTATTAATCAATCAACGTGGGAGCAATCTCCGATTGATAACGGGACTCACAAGATTTAATAATTTCCACTGCTTTCTCAACGCCAAAAAAACCATTAACACTACATGTTCCTGGTTTTTTAAGATCCTTATAATGTTCCCAATAGTATTTGGTTTCTTTTAACCAATGCTCCCCTAATTGTTCAAAGCTAATAATGTGGTCCATACGCTTATCATCAGCCAGAACACTAATAACCTTGTCATCGACCTCGCCCCCATCATCGAATGTCATAACACCGATAACCCGCGCTTCTACTAATGAGCCTGGCACCAGAGGCTCAGTAACTCCTACGATCTCTATATCCAAAGGATCACCATCTTCATCCCAAGTACGTGGGATGCATCCATACGCAAAAGGGTAGGCCAAAGTCGAATAGCCGACCCTGTCTAACTTGAGATGACCTGTTTCCGTGATTAACTCATATTTATTGAGAGTGTTCGAATTCAATTCGACAATCGTATTTATTCTCAGATCCTTTTCATCTGCAAAGGCAGGGAGTACATGCAATAGGTTGGGCATGCTGCGGCTTGGTGCTTGATCGAGATTTGCCATACGAAAGTCATTAAGGCTCGAATAAACATCTTACGAACTACGCTCGAGATGATCGATTTTCTCCTCAAGATAGGCCAGGAAAGGAAAACTTGAAAGTTTCTTCCCGCTAACTTTTTCTACAAGTTGTTCCGAGTTAAGACTTCGGCCATAACAGTGAACATGGCTCCGAAGCCACTCAAGCAAAGTGGCTTCGGAGCCAGAAGCAATCAAGTGGTCAATAGGTTCAATTGAGTCAACTCCATTCAGAACCAAATCCTTAGTCATGGCCTCAGAGAGTTGAGCACTAATTAAATGTCCCAGCAAATAGGAAGGGAAGTAACCAAAAAGGCCCTCACTCCAGTGAACATCTTGCAAACAACCTTCTGAATCATTAATGGGTGTGAGACCTAAAAGCTCTTTATATCTTTTGTTCCATTCTTCAGGGATAGCATCAACCTCCAAATCCCTCTCTAGCAATTCAATTTCGATTTCAGTTCGGATCATTATATGCAGTCCATAACTCAATTCATCCGCTTCTACTCGGTTAAGTCCTGGTATCAAGGGGTTCATCAGGCGCCAAAGGTCACATGAAGAAGCAACTGGAGCACCAGCATCTGCAAACCTATGCCACCAACGATCCGCAAAGGATTTACTCCGGGCAACTCTGTTTTCCCAGAAAAGCGATTGACTTTCATGTAAGCCCATCGAAGTTGCATGACCTAATGGCCAAGCGAACCACTGATGGCTTTCAGAGGGCAGTCCTTGTTCATAAAGAGAATGTCCCCACTCATGAGCAGTTGCGAAAAAGCTCGAAAGAGGTTGTCCTTGGACTATCCGTGTAGTAAGTCGAAAATCACTTGGCCCAAGGGTAATAGAGAAAGGATGCGGAGAACTCGCAACAGAAGACACACCTATATCTTGACCCCATTCTGCGAGGAGCTGTCTGGACAACTTCTGCTGTGCTCCAGCATCCAAATCCCAATCTTTCTTAATAGGTATTCTCTTCCAATGTCTAACCCTCTCCAAAAGCTCTGGGAGTCGCTGACGCAATGGAGAAAACAACTCCTCGATTCGAGAAAGAGTGACATCTGGTTCAAAAGGTTGAGCAAGTGTTTCCCAGCAAGTCCTAGGCTCAGACAATTGTTGTGCCTGCTGCTTCCTAAGGGCCAATAGTCGCTTTAATGCCGGTGAAAAAAGAGAGAATTTATTCAAGGTCTTAGCCTCTTGCCAACGGCTGTAACCTTCTGCCTTCGCTTGCGCAAGTTCACACACCAAAGAAGTCTCTAAGCGTTGATGCCTTTGAAAATCCTGCTGTAAAAGAGCTAGGTTTCTAAACTTGTCAAGCTGAATTTCTGCACTTAAGTCACCACTTTGTTTCTCGAGCTCAAATTCTGCCTCTGCTGCATTTATAAGTTCAACATATTGTTCGCTGCTTTGACGAAGATGCAGCTCTCTTGCGAGAAGAGCTAATTGCTCCCCCCTCCAAGACGCACCTCCTGAGGGCATTCCAGTATTTTGGTCCCAATAAAGAGTGCTCTGAATTGATCCAAGAAGCTGCGTTTCACGTAGATAGTTACCCAAACGCAGCCAAGCCGCTGCAGGCAAAATTTGACTCCAAACTAAATAAACATTAATCAGATGGAGCAAAAACTAGTAGTACTAACTTTTAAAAATATCGATCTCCTAAATATTTAGTGCTGCTAATGAGCATTTCCAGATCACGCAACTGAACAATGACAAAAGAAGCTATCTAAGAACGGAAGCTTCTATTAAGAGAAGGCCAACTGACACCCAATCACCAGACCACAAAAACAAGTTAGTCACCGTCAAGGCCTAATTGCGGGATTTGCAACACTAGATATAGATTTTTTCTTTATCTTTTTTACTAGTAGTAGCGGCTTGCAATACGCCCCAATTTCGCTTAGAAAATAAATTCCCCATCACCCAGCCCTGTGCATTTTGCACGGGCTTTTTTTTTGATGGCCAGGGCAAGAAAAAATCTAAGAAAGTAAGAGACGGCTCAAGCCATACCGCCGCCTCGAAAGGACTGGATTAGAGAACCGAAGTAATTTTTCACTAGCAGGAGGAGAAACCTTTATCAAGGCTTCCTATCTAAAGCCTTAAATGCTAAGGGATAGTTATGAAAAAGAAAGCAATCAAACAATCTTGCTATGCAAAGGGAAGCCCTTAGATTAAATATGAAATTATTTGCGTGGCCAAGTCAAAAGGCAGTCATTTCAAAACTTCGCCCTATAGAAAAAACTATAGTCTCAAAGCAAAGTCATCCTCCGCAAGAAAGCCATGCGTCAAGTAATCCAGATACGCATTCTCAAGGAAAGTTTTTAAACGCAATAAGAGACGGAGGGATTTGGCTATCCTAAAATTAAATAAATTGTTTTTCTGTTGTTTTCTAGTTCAAGCATAAGGAAAAGGCTAACTAGTCAAATCACAAATTAATTACTTACAAGAATAATCATCAGTAATTGAAATGGAGCAATTTATCACGCAATTTCTAATCCCTACTTGTGGAGAAGGCCAAATAAATATTACTTCTGATATCAGCGATTGGATCAAGAGTAATCAAATATATAGAGGGCTACTTGTAATATCAACAAAACATACAAGTTGTAGTTTAATAATCAACGAGAACGCTGATCCAAGAGTTCTTCATGATCTTTCTGCATACATGAAATCAATGGTACCAGAAAAAGGAATTAGACCACTAAATAGTAATGAAGAGATAAAAAGTTATACTCATGCAGACGAAGGGCCTGATGATATGCCTGCTCATATTAGAACCGTCCTCACCTCTAGCAATCTGAGCCTAAGTATTGATCAAAACAAGTTAATGCTTGGTACTTGGCAAGGAATTTATCTTTGGGAACATCGTAATAGAAAAAATACGAGAAAATTACATCTTCATGCAATTGGCACTACTAGTAAAGATCTCATATAGCAAAGTCAAATAAATCCCTAAAGCCCTGGAGTCATGTTAAATTGAATTGAAGTAATCATCTGATGGATAATCTATTGAAACTCTTCACCCCTATCGTCTTAGCCCCTAAGAAATAAAATGAACTCAAGGCTTACCGATCAAGAGGTTTCCGAAGCGATTTCGTCCGAGCTAAGAGATTGGTCACTAGATGGAATAAAGATTAAAAAAGAGTGGCGATTCAAGAACTTCATTCAAGCATTTGGCTTTATCACAAAAATTGCTCTTATATCAGAATCAATGAATCACCACCCCGACCTAAGGAATGTTTATAGTCAAGTAACTGTGGAGCTCACTACTCACGACCTAGAAGGAATAAGCCAAAAAGATATAGATTTAGCGAAAGCGATTGATAATCTTCTGATTGAGAGTTAGATATGCTTAACTTAGTTTAGAAAGTATTTTTAAAGCTATCATCAAGAACATGAGCTCACCAAGCACAACTTCAAAAAAGAAATATAATTCTAACAGTGCAGAAGCAGTTCCTGTAACAATAATTTCTGGTTTTCTTGGAGCAGGAAAGACAACCTTATTAAACCATATTTTATGTAATCAAAGCGGCATCAGGACAGCTGTACTTGTCAATGAGTTTGGAGAGATTGGTATAGACAATGATCTAATAATAAAAACTGGAGAAGAAATGATAGAACTCAGCAATGGATGTATTTGTTGCTCTATAAATGATGAGTTGCTAAATGCGATCGAAAAGGTTCTTAGACGTTCAGAAGGAATAGATTATTTAATTGTTGAGACAACAGGTCTGGCCGATCCGCTACCTGTTGCGATGACTTTTCTGGGGAGTGAGCTGCGTGATTCGACAAGGTTAGACTCAATTATCACAGTTATTGATTCAGAGAATTTTAACAATGAGATAATAGGGACTAATGTAGGGAGAGCTCAAGTTATCTATGGAGACATTCTGCTATTAAATAAAGCAGACCTAGTCAAAGAAGTCCGTCTAAAAGAAGTTGAATCTTCTTTGAAGGCAATTAAACCTGAAGCAAGAATCATAAGATGCGTAAATGGAGAGGTATCTCTTCCTTTAATAATGAGTGTGGGTCTCTTTGAAACCGATAAATTTAATAAACCCAGTACAAAAGCTCATGGTGATGCTCACCATAAACATGAACATCACCATGAACATAACCATAAACATCACCATGAACATGAACATGAACATGAACATGAACATGAACATGAACATGAACAAATTGAAGGGTTTTCTTCTCTTTCATTTACCAGCAGTCAACCACTTTCCTTGAGAAAGTTCCAGAATTTCCTTGACAACCAGTTGCCATCAGAAGTCTTCCGAGCCAAGGGTATACTTTGGTTTAACGAAAGTGAAAGAAGGCATATATTTCATCTTTCTGGTAAACGTTTCTCAATTAATGATACTGACTGGACTGGGAAAAAGTCGAACAAGCTAGTGTTTATTGGACGTGAACTTGACCAGGAAAGCTTAAACGAGCAATTAATGGCTTGCGTTTCATCTGCAGAGAGCAAGGTGTAAATTAATCGGTACGCAAAAGACTTGAAACTTTCCAAAAAGAGAAACAACAGAAAAAGTCGTCAATGGAAATATCTTCAGGTTCATCAATTAAAATGACGCCAATGAAGAAAAAATGAAAACATCAAAAGCTCCACTTATACCTGGAAGGGTCTTCCTAAATAGCATTGCAATTCTGATAGCGATAATCTTCATTTGGCCACTCTTAGGTTTATTGTACGAAGGCATAAGTAGCTGGAAAGAAAATCTAATTTCTTTAGACTTTGAAGGAAGAAGACAATTAAATGGAACTTTATTCTTAGTGCTTGGTACAGCCTTAACTGGAGGTTCCATTGGTACAGCAAATGGATGGATGCTCGCTAACTGCAGATTCCCAGGCAGAAGAATTTTAAAAGTAGCTCAACTCCTTCCTCTAGCTACTCCCGCATATCTACTCTCAGCAACATTAATAGACCTTGGCAGCATTCATGCAATAAGAATCTATGGGATTTCCTGGGGGATAGTGATAATGAGTGCCACTACATATCCTTATGTTTTCTTATTAAGCACTGAAAGCTTCTCAAAATGTGGGCGAAGACAACTAGAAGCTTGCAGGAGCCTAGGCATTGGGCCATGGAATAGCTTCAGAAGAGTCGCTCTTCCTATTGCGATGCCAGCAATTGGTGCAGGCATCGCACTGATGAGTATGGAGGTAATTAACGAACTAGGTGCAGTTCAATTACTAAATATTCCAAGCATCTCTGCAGGCATAGTTGAAAGCTGGGTAGCAAAAGGTAATCCTTCAGAAGCAATTGGCTTAGCTCTGATTGCATTGTTAATGGTAATTATTCTTCTATGTTGCGAAAGAATTTTCAGGAGTCGAAGTCGCAGATGGACCGACGGTGTAGCGGGCGGAGAGTCTCCAGAGTGGGAATTAAAAGGGCTACGTGCCACAGGCGCACAATTACTCGGCTTCCTACCTCCAGCATTCACTCTTGGAATTCCAATCTTATGGATAATAGTAAACATTGACCGATTACATGTAGGTTTAAATTCTGAACTTCTAATGCTTTCATTGCGAAGTCTAACTCTGGGTCTAGCAGCAGCACTTACAACAATTATAGCCGCATTGTTTATAACAATTGCCAAGCGGTGGAATTCAGAAAAGTGGATGAAAGGTATTGCCTTCCTTTCAGGGGTTGGATATGCAATACCAGGAGTTGTACTAGCACTTGGGCTTCAATCTTTCGGAGGTAGCCCTTGGAACCTTGCTCCTATAATTTTGCTGATATGGGGTTATAGCGATAGGTTTCATGCAGTTGCAAAAGGAGGCCTGGATGCTGCATTAGAGAGACTTTCTCCAAGTTATGATGAAGCTGCAACAAGCCTTGGCTACAAATGGCCTTCCGTACTTAAAAGAGTCCATCTTCCTCTACTAAAAGGACCATTAGCAGTAGGTTCCTTACTTGTATTTGTAGATACTATTAAAGAACTTCCACTTACATTTGTCCTGAGACCATTTGATTTTGATACCCTATCTGTTCGGCTATTTCAATACGCTAGCGATGAAAGAATGGTTGAATCTATCTTACCTGCTCTCATGATACTTGTCCTTGGTCTTTGTGCATCATTAGCCCTGATTCCAGGATTAGATAATGGAACTCAGACAAGAAGTTCATCAAGGTAAATTTAATTTTATGCAGACTAGATTCACCTAAAAGTGATAATTACAAAAAGAGGCTTATCGCAAAATGAGCAAAAAAAAGCCCCGCGCATGCGGGGAATCAATAAAGTCTTGTACAAGTAAAACAACTTAAGACTTCGTGTAGGTAGAGCCTCTATATGTCAGGGAAGGATGGCTAGAAGCGACTTGTTCCTTTCTGGCTGTGTAGACCTTGCGGCGATATGTCAACTCAATAGGCTGCTTGTGAGCAGCCTCTTTGTGCTGAACATACTGGCTTCCACGATAAAGAAGAGTAGTCATAATTCAGAGTCCGATAGCGGCCCAAGTCCCCGTTCCATGGCTTGGGTCGAACTGCGCCTTGAAAAACAAGGTGAACGTTTGTGTAGCGGTTGCTACATAACCATAATGTTCCGTTCATAGGCCTATGTGTTGTTCAGGGTGATACAAAGATGGATTTCTTTATATCTTTATCAGCTTTTCCTGACACCTCCCGGGGTAGTTCTGGAGCAAGAGTCCCTTTTAGAGCGCGACTTTCGAATGTAATCATCAAAAAAGCTGATTCCTGATGCAAAAGTTGCTGCTAACACATCTGCCAGAGTTGAGATAATCCGATAACCAAGCAAGGCTGCCAGTAAAGGAGCCTCCGAAGCCGAATGACCAATTCTTAGATAAAGTGAAGCTTCAAAAACACCCAAACCTCCAGGAGCTGCAGGTACAACTAATCCAACTATCCAAGCAATTGAAAAGGCCGCAAGCCATTCTCCGAAGGGTAAGCTTTGAAATGAAGAGAATGCAAATAAACAGCAACAAAAGCCTCCGAATCTGCAGAAAACAAAACCCATCTCCCATAACAGTGGTAGAAGAGGGTACTTTGCTATTCCTTTCACCAGAGCTTGATTGTCAATTGACTCAATTAATGTCGAATCGATAACTTTTATTTGATCTAACTTTAGACCTTTCAATTTTATAAAAAGAGGCTTCCTAAACCGAGGAGAAAGCAGAGCTGCAGGAAATATAGCAATTAAGCCCAGTCCAGACTGCCAACCCCCAAAGGGAATCCAAAGAGCAGCAGCAACAACCATTAAAAGCGGTTCAAAAAAAACAGCAAATAGTGAAGGAGTTACTCCTATATTTGACTTAAGTGCTCTTAATCTCTCAATAAAATGCCAGATGCCACCAGGTAAATACTTGAGAAGATTGCTTCTTAAAAAAAGGCTCACAAGAGATATATTAATTGGCATATATCCTTGCCAATTAACTAATGATTTCCAAGCAATAGCATTAACTAACAAACTAAGCCAACTAACAAAAACACCTATCCCTAGCCAAGAGATTGTTCTCAAGCCAATTGAAAGTTGACTTAATTGCGCAATATTTGTAATGAATGCAAAAAGTACAAAACCTAAGCTCGTAGCTGTTACCCAAACTTTCATGCCACCAGGCAAAGGAATCCTTTTAAGCAAATTCCTCAAAGAATATAGTTTGCCTTTTAACCCCTCGGTCACCATCCCCAATCTTCCTCAGAGAGAAATTCTTTAGCATTCAACAGGACTTGCTGTCTTACTTCCTCTAAAGATTCTCCTGTTTCATTACTCACTCTTAAGAGATCATCATGCTCAGGCTTAAGTGAAAGAGAACCATTTGGCCGCCTCACTTGCTTTGCCTTTATGAATCCCCACTTAGTGGATATCCCCCCCATTCTTCTTGGAAGTATCCACCGGCCTTCGGTTCTTTCTCGTATACCCAACGTCACTCCTTTAGAAAGCCATATCACTCGCAATCTCTCAGCCAGCTCTGGCTTAACCATTACAACGATGTTTATCCCTTGACGTCCTTTTTTCATTTGGACTTGTTGGCAGGCAACATCAATAGCTCCTGCAATGCGTAATTGAGAAACCAATCCCGCCACATCCTCTGGAGTTGAATCATCAATCCAAGCCTCTTGAATCACCAATGATTGCCAAGAAAAACCTGTTTTCTTGTAATCACAAAACTTATTCTGAGAGTTCTCAATCTCACAGACTCTCAGAAAATTTGCCCTGTCAAGTTTTCTGTGGCCAAGACCAATGCCAATAGATACAACATTAGCCGAAGAAGGCCTACCAAAACGATTCGCCAAGACAGCCATTAAAGCAAGACCCGTTGGTGTTGTTAATTCTCCACTTGGGAATGATTCTCCAAAAGAAACTTCGATCTGATGTCTTCTGACTAGCTCCAAAACAGCGGGTACAGGTACTGGCATTTCGCCATGGGATGTAGAAACAGTTCCATGTCCAACTTTTGGAACAGCACAGATGAGCTCATAGGGCTTGAGATACTCCACACAAGCACAAACTCCAATCACATCGACCAACGAATCTATGGATCCGATTTCATGGAAATGAACTTTTTCGATCTCTTGGCCATGCACAGAAGCTTCTGCTTCAGCAAGAGATGAAAATACTTGTAAAACATTATTTCTAAGAACCTTCGAAAAAGTTGCTTGTGAAATTAAATTCCGTATATCCTTCCAGCTACGTTGAGTAAAGTTTTTCTCCAAAGATTCAACAGAAACCTTTAACCCTCTAATACCAAAAGTACTGGATTCTTGACTATTAATTTTATAGGTATTATCTAGTCCAAATCCTGCCAAAGCATCCTTGACAACACTTGAAGGTACTCCTAAGTCTAAAAAACCTGCTAAAAGCATGTCTCCAGCAAGCCCTGTTGGGCAATCTACAAATAACGACTTCATAACAAAATCCCAACTGAAGTATCCAAAGCACTTGCAATGAGTGTTCTTGCAAAAGAATCTAGCATTTATCATTAAAAGTAAAACCAAAGTCAGTTGATTCTTTTAAGGAAAAGACAACACCAAAATATTGCGTTACCTTATACAAAATATCGAAATTGGACCAACCTAAAGATTAGGAATGCTTCTGCTAAGTATTCGAACGATCTATCTATCTTTTGGTCGGTTTCTTACGATTACCAGATGGCTTTTGCGGAACTGGGCCAACCACTTGATAACTCTCTAAACAAAGCTCTTGTCCATCCCTTCTAACGTCTAAATTCACAAAGTGTCTTAAATGATCCATCGCAATGTTACCTTTCAATTGCAACTTAAAAGGTATTGTTTTCTTGGCATCAGACCTTGGTTTTTGTCGTACTTTTATAATTAATTCAGAAGTCTCTGGTTTTGTGTAGATCAACTCACCTCGAACAGAAAAGTAATCATCTCCTTCCGGCAACTTATCTTCTTGCAAAGGGGTATCTTTTTTGACAGGTTGAGTAACTGCATCTTCTAAATCCTTTCTATCGAGGGTGCTTGGCTCCCATACACCAACTATTTGCAAATGTAGAAAGTTAGCTTTCCTACAACGTGGATAGACCACCCATAGATGAGACTTGCTCATGTCAAGGTGCTTCCTCATTAAAGTAATGGCCCTCCCTAAGACAACGGCCTCAACCTCAATGCCTTGAAGATCAACAAGATGGCCCTTTGTGAAGCAGGCCGGATCATCAGGTCTGTAAGTAGCTCTTATGACCCCAATCGCCCGATATTGCAAAGGCTCTGTAACCGGGGTGATCGGATGATTACGCATCGATAAAAGAAGGGCATAAAATGACCCAAAAACGAATCTAGCGAGAATTAGCTAACTAAATCACTATTAAAGGACAAATCACCCAAATGGTTTTTATTTCCTAGTAATTCAAGGAGTATTTGTCCAGTTAAAAAGAGCGTCTCAAGCAAAAAGCTTCCTGATTTCAGAAAAAGCCAAAACCTAATCTAAAGGCTTCGTCCCCGAAAAAGTAGAAGCCTCCAAATTTGTCTCTTGACTCTCAAATGATTGAAGTGCTTGATCTATTGCATCTGAAGGGGGTGTTGCATCATCCATAGCCTTTGCTTTACGCAATAGATGCATAAGTCCCATTGGATTCATTGGATTTAACAACGGCGCCTGCGAATCCCCCCCAGGCGAGTCTTCATAGAGACTCCTCTCTTCAGGCGTCTTATAAACACCCTGCACCTGAGACTCGGCGCTATAACCAAAGACTGAAGCTCCGAAACTCAGGACAAATAAAACACGCGCTATAGCAAACGGGGATATCTTCAAGAAATCATTCAATGGTTTCATCACCTTCATAACCAGGTACAAGTTAGCGTCTAATGCGAGTCCTTATAGAGGAGAAGCTAACAGAATGCAAATTGCTACTTGGAACGTAAATTCAATTCGCACACGAATTGATCAAGTCTTAATTTGGCTAAAAGAAGTAGATCCTGATCTTCTTTGCCTTCAGGAAACAAAGGTTGATGACCCAATTTTCCCCTTGGAAAGGTTCAAATCCCATGGATACCATGTAAGTATCCATGGCCAAAAGTCGTACAACGGGGTGGCCCTAATAAGCCGCCATGAATTAAATGACATACGTCTAGGCTTTATAGGAGAGCTTCCTTTAGATCAAGAAGCAAATGACCTAGGAGAACAAAAAAGAGTTATAAGTGCCCTTGTCGATAACATTAGAGTCGTAAATCTATATGTACCCAACGGCTCCAGCTTGGTATCAGAAAAATACTCCTATAAACTTAAATGGCTACAATGCCTAGAACGTTATTTAGCCGCTCAAGCAAAAAGAAAAGAACCACTTTGCCTAGTTGGAGACTTCAATATTGCCCTTGAAGATAGAGATATCCACAATCCCAAAAAGTTAACTGGAGGGATTATGGCAAGTATTCCTGAAAGGGAAATGCTTCAAAAAGCGCTAGGAAGCCTTCAAGATGTTTTCAGGGTCTTCGAGCAAGAAAGCGGACACTGGAGTTGGTGGGACTATCGAAGCGGGGCATGGAATCGTGATAGTGGGTGGAGGATCGATCACATCTATCTATGCGATGAACTGTTAAAGCGAGCTAAAAGCTGTGAAATTCACAAAAACCAAAGAGGCAACATCCAACCTAGTGATCATGCTCCTGTGGTAGTAGACATCAACTGGACAGAAGAGGAATCTCCAGAAGAAGACGAAGATAATATATTTTAGGCTATATTTCTAACCTATTTAAAAGACATCAATATTTGAATCATTACTTAAGTCATAGTCATTAAGTTTGATTTTTCTTTGACTAAATTCACCACAACTTTTAGGAGTGGGGAATATTTTACCGGGATTAGCTAAGCCATTGGGATTAAATGCGTTTCGTAACAAAATCATAGTTGCTAAATCATTAGAACTAAACATCCAATCTAGATAACAACGTTTATCTGAACCAACACCATGTTCGCCAGTTATGCTTCCGCCAACATTTAGAGATTCCCGCAAAATCTCAGCAGCAAGTCCTTTGACACGTTCATGAATTCCAGGAACATCCGAATTATAAAGAATTAAAGGGTGTAGATTTCCATCTCCAGCATGAAAAACATTAGCTATAGGCAAATCATGCTTCCTACTAAGTCGCTCAATAGCACTAAGTACCTTAGGTAAAGTACTACGGGGGACAACACTATCTTGAACATAATAAGTAGAAGATATCTTTCCTACGGCTGCGAAAGCTGATTTACGACCCTTCCAAAGACGAGCGCATTCACGTTCATTCTCAGCCCTTCTAATTGACCTGGAATCACATTCACGAGCAATTTGAATTACCTTCTCCACACAAGCCTCAACCTCAGCCGCTTGTCCATCTAGCTCTACTAATAAAACCGCTGCAGCATCTGGTGGATATTCATTAGTCCCAAAAAGATCATTAACAGCATTAATCATAAAATTATCCATAATTTCCATACCTGCTGGCAAAACCCCTGATGATGTAATTCGACTTACAGCCTCTCCTGCTGACTCCATAGCCAAAAAATCCGCAAGCAAAACGGAGACATGTTCCGGTGCTCTTAGTAAACGGAGAGTTACTGCTGTTGCGATACCTAAAGTACCTTCGCTACCAATAAAAGCTCCTCTTAAATCCAGCCCTGAATGTTCAACTAAACCGCCCCCAAGATTAGTGATCTCTCCATTAGGCAAAACAACTTGTAATCCCAAAACATGATTACTTGTGACCCCATATTTCAAGCAATGCACCCCACCAGAATTTTCTGCAACATTCCCGCCAATAGTGCAAATAATTTGACTTGACGGATCTGGAGCGTAATAAAAGCCTTCTCCTACAACAGCACGAGTAACCCAGCTGTTTATGACTCCTGGCTGAACAACAACTCTCTGATTAGCTAAATCAACTTCCAATATTTGACGCATGCGACTTGTTACAAGCAAAAGAGCGTCTTGTTCGACTAAAGCCCCCCCTGAAAGACCAGTGCCACTTCCTCTTGCAACAAAAGGGATCTCATGCTTATTGCAACAATTCACGATTTTAGAAACTTGTTCTGTCGTCTCAGGCAAAACTGCCAAAGGAGGACAATTCCGGTCTATGGTCAGCCCATCACAGTCATAAACAAGCAATTCTTGTCGCTTACAAACCAAGGACTTTCCCGGGAGAAAACTCCTCAGATCCCTTTCCAGATCTATCCAGTTGCGTTGCATGGCAACCTCACATCTAGTCAACAAATTAAGATCAAATACGCAGATCAATCAATCTGGGCTTATAAAATTGCACTTCATGCAACCTTATTCAGGCAGTATGGAAAACGGTCTATCAAAGCCCATTGGCAATGCTTCCAGTGACTGGTAACTCTCTAGACACCAGCAACTCTCAAGAAATCTTTAGGGCCGCCCAAGAGTTGATGCCTGGTGGAGTTAGTTCACCAGTACGTGCTTTCAAATCCGTTGGTGGGCAACCAATAGTCTTCGACCGTGTCAAAGGTTCCTATGCATGGGATGTAGATGGGAACAGATACATCGACTATGTAGGTAGTTGGGGTCCAGCAATATGTGGGCATACCCACCCTGAAGTGATTGCGGCTCTTCAAGAGACTCTTGAAAAAGGAACCAGTTTTGGTGCCCCATGTGAACTTGAGAACAAACTTGCCGAGAAGGTAATCAACGCAGTTCCAAGCGTTGAAATGGTCAGATTTGTAAATAGCGGGACAGAAGCCTGTATGGCTGTCTTAAGGCTGATGCGTGCATTTACAGGGCGTGAAAAAGTCATCAAATTCGAAGGCTGTTATCACGGACATGCCGATATGTTCCTAGTAAAGGCGGGTTCCGGGGTTGCCACTCTCGGGCTACCAGATTCACCTGGAGTCCCAAGAAGTACTACTGCAAATACACTCACTGCTCCATACAATGATCTAGAAGCAGTAAAGGAACTTTTTGCTGAAAACCCTGATGCAATTTCAGGTGTAATTCTCGAACCTGTTGTTGGGAATGCAGGGTTTATCACTCCTGAGCCTGGCTTCCTAGAAGGCTTAAGAGAACTAACCAAAGAGAATGGGGCGCTTCTCGTTTTTGATGAAGTGATGACTGGCTTCAGAATTAGCTATGGAGGCGCACAAGCTCGTTTTGGAGTAACTCCAGACTTGACGACCATGGGGAAAGTTATTGGAGGGGGTCTTCCTGTCGGAGCTTATGGAGGCAGAGCAGACATCATGTCAATGGTTGCTCCAGCTGGTGCCATGTACCAGGCAGGCACTTTGAGTGGCAACCCATTAGCCATGACAGCAGGAATTAAAACACTTGACCTTTTAAACCAAGAAGGTACCTATGATCGACTAGAAACAACAACCCAAAGACTGATTAAGGGAATTGTTGAATCAGCTAAAGCCGCAGGTATCCCAATTACAGGTAGCAGCATAGGTGGAATGTTTGGGTTCTATCTATGCGAAGGGCCGGTAAGAAACTTCGAAGAAGCAAAAGGAACTGATACCGAACTGTTTGGCAAGCTACACAGAGCTATGCTTGAAAAAGGTGTTTACCTAGCTCCAAGCGCATTTGAGGCAGGATTCACATCTTTAGCTCACTCTGAGGCAGACATAGATGCGACCTTGCAGGCATTTGAAGAATGTTTTGCAAGTGTTACTTAGACATTAAAACCAAGAAAATAATTCTTGCCTTTAATGTCTAAAAGTAATTACTAGCTGAGGCAAAATCTTCTTAATTTCGACCTCCTACAATTACTGGTGGTGTTCCAGAGTTATTGCCTGGCAATGAAGGTACAACCTGAGTCTTTCCGTCCCATTTATCTAGGAAGAGCTTAAAAAGAACTTGATTATCTAGACTTCTAGTTAATGTCTCATATCGCAATGCTTCTTGTTCAGCAATCTTTACTTCTGTCTGAGCCTTAAGCAACTGTTGTTCGGCTATCTGTTTTTGCTCAATAGCTGCTTTATATTCATCTGCAATCTTTAAGCCTGTCAGATCTAAAGCCTGAACATCTACATAATCAAATTTATCAAGTTCTTCAGCAACAGTTTTCTCAACCAATTCAGATATATCACTCCATTGACTAGCAATAGTAACCAACTCATATTGTGAGAAAACAGACTTAAGCGCTTTAAGCAGTGAAGGCTTAATTATTTTAGAGTAAACTTCCTTATCGCTATAAGTAATGGTTCTAAAAACTCGCCCAGCCTCACTAGCTCTCAAAGCATATTTAACTGTCGCATTAGCATCAATCACCTGTAAATCTTTAGTGAGGGAGCTGAACTTCTCCTCTTTTACCTGAGTCCTGATGTCGAAGGAATAAACTGACTGTATGAAAGGGATTTTCAAGTTAAGGCCTGGAGTTCTTGATCCCCCAGTTACCTTACCCAATGTTGTAACGACATAAACCTTTCCTGCAGGGACTACAAACAAAGCCTGACTTAGCAATACAAACCCTGTAAAAGTAAGGACCACAAGAAAGGTGGCAGTATTACCTGATCCATTTGGCGTAATATTCCGGAAAGGCGTAGTCATAGAAAACAATGATTTCGTATATATTATTAGCAAGCTCTTGTTTTGGCGAGCAACTCAGAAAAAATCTATTTTCATAGAAACCTAGGCCTAACAATTACTCTGCAAGGATAATGATTTCAAAGGTACTTCATTCTCTAATGATTTAACAACTAATTCTTTTTCATTAAGAAAGAAGCACTAGAAATAGTCACAAGCAATCTGCTAATTCTAATCAAGCATCATCCCTACCTATAATTTTCAAACTGAAGAGGAATATCTAGCTGGTCTTCTTGATCTTTAAGCAGAGAAATTGCTGCCTGTAAATCATCCTTACTTTTACCAACAACTCTTAAACTTTCACCCTGAATAGATACATTAACCTTTTTCAATGAAGATCTAATAGACTTACTAAGTTTCTTTGCCGTTTCCTGATTCAAGCCTTTCCGAAAAATCACTCTTTGCCTAACTCTGTTACCTGCAGAAGATTCAGAATCCATAAATTCAAATATCTTCAAGGAAAGATTTCTCTTAGTAGCCTTTTGGCGTAAAATATCTTCTATTGCCTTAAGAGTCATATCGCTTGCAGTTGTAATAATCAATTCATTCTCTTCAAGTTCGATCTCAGAATTGGAATCTTTCAGGTCATATCGCTGAGAAACCTCGCGACGCAATTGATCGACTGCATTAACTAATTCTTGGCGATCAAAATCAGATACGACGTCAAACGAGAAAGTATCAGCCATGTTAAAGGTGTTTATTTTCCTAAAATAGAGAAATCATCCTTTAAAAACAAGCGGAAGGAACTAAATACCAGACATTAATCTATATCAATCGAAAAATAGCAAGCTAACAACCTTGCCCATATCCTCTGCACTTCTGCAACTAGTCAAAAGTGTCTCACTATCATGAAAGGCAAAACAAATAAGCTGATCACATCTACTAATGATTTCCTGATTGCATAGGCTGCTGGCCATAGGTAAAGACAAGTCATCATGTTCGCTCTTCTCGATAAGGTGTAAAACCATATCCAGTTGAGTTCTGATTTCAGAAGTCTGACGATCCAAGCTTTGAGGCAAAAGGACAGTTAGCAAATCAGGATTCACTTCCAAAACTCCCCTAATAACAGCCGCATTTACACCCTGAGCTCCTGAAGTGATTATTGAATGTCCTTCCTGAGCCAATGAGCGTGCAATCAATTCAACTAAGTGAATGGCTACTACAGGGACATGTCTACTCCCCAAAAAAGCAATACGCCTCTTGCCCTTGTCTTGTAACAAGGCAAGCTCTTGAGCAAGTGTATCTACCCGGTCTAATGAGGGAAGATCGAGGGATCTACTCAATGAACTCCCCATAGGAATAATTTGAAGCTAGCTATTGCGGATTACCAAGACAAGGAAGTCCAAGGGTTCTAAACAAAGTTTCCAAATGACAATGTTCTTCCACTAAGCGAAATGCATATGTGGCTTTAACAGCCTCGTGCAGTCTCACATGCCCAAAGGCTTGCTCGATTACTTCAACAGTAGCAAGCGTGTCATGCTCCACTTTCAATAAAGGGACCTCTAACTCTTCAGCTCTATTAATCAACTGGCTTAAGGGCTCGCCTGCACCAGTCAAAATCAAGCATTGGGTAGAGGCCTCTAGAGCTGCAAGCTGTATGTCCGTTCGATCAGCACCTGTTACTACAGCCATATTCCGACGACGACGAAAAAATTCCATTGCCGAATTAACATTCATCGCCCCGATACTCAAAGTCTCAACCATCAGCTCAAGTCGCTCAGAGCAACAAATTACTCTTGCTTCAAGACGCCTAACCAACTCACCTACTGTCACGCTTCTCAAAAGAGGTGAGCGGGGCATAACGCCATAAACAATCAATCCGAGAGCCTTTAAAGATGGGACTACATTCTGCTCTAACTTCTCTACATCCTCTGGAGTCACGGCATTAAGAACCACTCCAGCAAGACGGTCCCCAAGCGCCTGCTTGGCCGCAAGCAAAGAATCCACGCTGCGACTATCTTGCCAAAGATGAACTAAAAGTACTGGTGCATCAAGACCTTCTGCTAACTGGCAAAGGCTCAACCCATAGAGAGTCCCTTCATGCAAACTACCTGCTGCTTCTAATAAAGTAAGTGCCTTGCTTGATTCTTTAAGTTTCTGGCGAAGAGAGTCAAAACCTTCACCAGCCAAAAGATTTGAAGTGGCCAAACGCTTCTGAGCAGTATCTGGGCTAATTAAATGCAGCGAAGGAATCAACTCATCATCTTGCAGACCAAGCGTTTCACCAATAAAGCGAACATCATCATCAATCAAAGGCTTATTAGAAACTTCTGAGTTATCACCTAGCTCGAAGCTAGTAGCCAAGGGCTTACCTAAGCGAACAGAGTGACTAGCTCCTATTAACTGGCGAGCTATACCCAAAACCAAAGCCGATTTACCACTAAACGGCTCACAAGATCCAATTAGCAAGGTCTTGCCCATGAAATTATCCCTAATCTCTATAAAGGATAATTTAAACCTTCATCCACAAAAGAAATTAACTACTAGACTTATCATAGAAATAAAAGAAAGAGACATGGGGTTGAATATTGAAAAAACTACACTTTTGATCTTATTGATAATCAAGTCAAAATAATCAGAATTTTACCAAATAACTTATAAACTTCATACCCAAAGAGGATCTTGTTAAATGATTTCAAATTCAAGCAATTACTGGGAAAACTATCGAATTGGGATCACTGGTGCAAAGGGAGCATTAGGTAAAGCATTAATAAAAAAGCTTCGTTCCCAAGGCGCTTATTTAATTGGCATAACCCATAGTGAGATCCTATCAGCTTCAAAATCAAATGATGGTCCTCAAGAGTGGGTAAGCTGGAAATGCGGAGAAGAGTCATCTCTCGAAAATACACTTGCAAAGCTAGACATACTAATTCTTAATCATGGAATAAATCCTCAAGGGAATCAAACAAGCAATGACTTGAACAGGGCACTTGAGATAAATGCTCTCAGCAACTGGAGGTTAATTGAAAGTTTTCAATCAATACCTGAAAAATATAGTTCGATGGGAAAAAGCCAACGTGAGATTTGGATCAATACATCTGAAGCAGAAATTCAACCAGCATTAAGTCCTGGTTATGAACTAAGTAAAAGACTAATAGGCCAACTTGTCAGCCTCAAATGGAGCAATCTTTCAGTCGAACAAAAAAAGTACCTAAAAATAAGAAAACTGATTTTAGGTCCATTCCATTCTGAGCTAAATCCAGTTGGCTTGATGACAGCTGAATGGGTTGCAGGTCAAATTATAAATCAGGCACGTCTTGGCTTTAATCTAATAATTGTTACCCCAAATCCACTAACCTATTTTTTAATGCCTATAACCGAACTATCAAGAATGGTTTACTCAAAACTTTTACAGCCTAAGAAAACTAAAAATTAACCAATTCATGATCAATCACCTCGATCTGTAAGGATTTCACAACCATCAGCTGTAACAAGAATTGTATGTTCCCATTGAGCTGAAAGGCTTCCATCTTTAGTTACAACTGTCCACCTGTCATTAAGAGTTCTGCAACCTTTGCTTCCTGCATTAACAATAGGTTCTATTGCTAGTGTCATTCCTTCTCTAAGAGTAACATTTGGGAGTTCATCTGTTCGGAAATTAAACACAGAAGGTTCTTCATGCAGGTTTCTACCAACTCCATGACCGGTATAATCTTCTACCACACTAAAATTGTGCTGATGAACACAATCTTCTATAGCACCTGCAATATCTAAGAGAGTATTTTTAGACTTAACTTTTGCCAGTCCTGCCATTAAAGCTTCTTTTGCTACCAAGCTTAATTTCTTAACTGATTCGGGTACATTCCCAACACAAATAGTGATGCAACTATCACCGTGATATCCGTCAAAATAGGCCCCAGTATCAACCTTCAAAAGGTCGCCATCTTTAATAACTCTTTTCTTGCTTGGGATTCCATGTACCACTTCATTATTAATACTCGCGCATATACTTGCAGGGAAGCCGTGATATCCCTTAAAACTTGGCACAGCACCCATCTCACGAATTCTTCTTTCCGCATAGGCATCTAATTCACCAGTCGTTTGGCCAGGCTCAGCAATAGAATTAATCTCTTTCAAAACTGTTGCAACAATATTGCTTGACTTACGCATAATCTCTATCTCACGGGCGGACTTAATTTCCACTCCTCTTCTCTTGTTAATGCGAGGGCCTACAGAAAGTCCATCAGAAGCGGAATTCGAAGCCAGTAAATCAGCAAAAAGTTTCATAAGATCTGGTAAATCAAAATCTGAAGAAATGGAGAAGGGACTTTTTAGAAATTGGCTATCTCCAGCTATCTTCAAGTATCTCTCTCTAATGGGTTCTCAGCAATAATGCGCTGGTACAGCCTTGCACGCCAACTCCATAGATGGCTAGCACCCTGGGTTTTGCTCCCGCTACTAATAACTGCCTCTACAGGGGTAAGTTATCGATTAGCCAAAGATTGGGGGGGCTTTTCACGCGAACAAGTCCATTGGTTAATGGCAATTCACGAAGGAGAGTGGCTTGGCCAACAAGCAGAACCTTTTTTTGTATTACTAAATGCTTGTGGTCTTATTTGGATGCTAATAACTGGATCAAGCCTGTTGATGTCAAAAGTCTTGCGCAAAAGAAAAACTCAAGAGATCCAGAATTAGTCCAAGTGAGAAGGTAGACTCTTCCTTTGGCAAGTGAAATTGGAGTTCGGATGACAGAGGAATCCAAAGAATCCTCAATTGAAGAGGGTCCAAATTTATCTTCAGAGACGCTGCCTATTGAAGAAAAGGCAACAGTCTCTAAACCTGGAAAGAGTCCTCAAAAGGAACTTCCTTCCATACGGCTTAGTGCTCAAGAGCTAATCCGTGAGTTCGAAAATGCTCAAGAAAAAAAGAAACTCCCAGAGATCTATGTTGGAGATACAGTTCGTGTTGGAGTACGAATCAGCGAGGGCAATAAGCAGCGCGTCCAACCATATGAAGGAGTAGTAATAGCGAAAAGGCACGGTGGTCTTAATGAAACCATTACTGTTCGACGAATCTTTCAGGGTATTGGTGTGGAACGCGTTTTCATGCTGCATAGCCCCCAAGTAGCCTCCATAAAAGTGGAGCGCCGCGGTAAAGTTAGAAGGGCGAAGCTTTTTTACCTGCGTGAACGGGTCGGCAAGGCCACCCGCGTGAAGCAGCGCTTCGACCGCTGAGGTCTCTAGCTACCTCGTTCAATCCATAAGCCCTCGTCTATGACGAAGGTTCTAGGTTCATCGACATGCGCCGTTAGTTCAGTTGGTAGAACGCAGGTCTCCAAAACCTGATGTCGGGGGTTCGAGTCCTCCACGGCGCGTCCGATGTATCTACCTGCAGTTTCCTAGTTTTGAGCATGGAGTTGGATCTTCAACCTGGTGATGTCGTTAAAGTTCTCGAGTCGGCCGCTCTCGGTTGGGTCCGAGCGCGTGTGATTCGAGTTAAATCTGGAGGTCGTGTGGTCGTTCAAAGTGACCAAGGCCGAGAGTTCACTGCTCGGGGCAACCAAGTTCGCTTAATTGAGCCCGCGGGGTTTAGGCCCTGAGCGAAATTTGAATGAATAACTATTCTTAAGGTTTTTCAAGGTCTTCCCATTTTCTTGATCGGTTCCACACTCACTCGTTAATCAACAACGTTGTATTTGAGAGTAGTTCAAAAGATATGGTATTCCCAATGAAACCAGGTAATTCATTCGTTACACTTCAAATCTGTTCAATCATCTGAAAAATCTTTCTCTGGATCTCCTTCTTAAACAACTTGACCCATCCCAGTTGACTTTAGGTCGGGCAGAGTCTGATACTTCTACTGATTGAAATTCATCAGAGACAATCCAATTTGGCAAGTCTCAAGTGATCATTAAACAACTGGGACCGTAGTTCAACTGGTTAGAGCACCGCCCTGTCACGGCGGAAGTTGCGGGTTCGAATCCCGTCGGTCCCGTTTCTTATCATTGAAAGCCTTGACTGTCCGTGTACGGCTAGCACCAAGTCCTACAGGAAATCTCCATATAGGTACTGCCAGGACAGCTCTCTTTAATTGGTTATATGCACGTCACACAGGAGGAAAATTCCTTCTTCGTATAGAAGACACTGATAAAGAAAGATCTAAAGAAGAGTTCAAGGAGAATATCTTTGATGGCCTAAGTTGGCTGGGCTTGAATTTTGATGAAAGTCCTATTCTTCAAAGTGAGCAAATTCATACACATCGTCAAGCCATACAAAAACTCCTAGATCTAGGCTTGGCCTATCGATGTTTTGCAACAGATAATGAGCTAGAAGAAATGCGAAATAAGCAAAAGGAAGAGGGGAAGGCACCTCGTTATGACAATAGGCATAGAAATCTGAGCGATTCACAAAAAACCGTTTTTGAAAGTGAAGGAAGAACGGCTGTTGTCCGCTTTCGCATAGATGATGATTCACTAATCAAATGGAACGATATGGTGCGGGGGCAAATGATTTGGAAAGGTTCTGATTTAGGTGGAGATATGGTTGTAGCGAGGAGAGCTCCCTCCCATTTAATTGGAGACCCCTTATACAACCTTGCTGTAGTTGTTGATGATCATGCCATGGGCATCACTCATGTAATAAGAGGTGAAGACCATCTTGCGAATACAGCCAAACAGATTGCTCTCTACAAAGCACTTGGACTGAGTGAACCAAAGTTTGCTCATACACCATTAATTCTCAATATTGAAGGCAGAAAACTATCAAAACGTGATGGGGTGACTTCAGTAAGTGATTTCAAGGCAATGGGATACACCCCTGAAGCAATGTTCAACTACATGGCCCTTCTTGGATGGTCAGTCCCTGAGGGCATGGAGGAGAGGTTTACAAAAGTCGAGGCTTCCAAAGCATTTGGATTTGATCGAGTCAATAAGGCAGGTGCCAAATTTGATTGGGATAAGCTCAATTGGCTAAATGCTCAAGAAATCCATGACTGGCCCGCAGAGAGACTTCTTGATGAGTTAAAGCCTTTGTTCAAAAAAAAGCATTGGAGCATTCCAAACAAAGATTGGGGAATACTTTTAGCCGAACTATTAGGGCCTTCAATAACTGTTCTGCAAGATGCCATTGATCAATCAAGACCTTTCTTTGAAGATCCCATTCTCAAAGAAGATGGGAAAAAGCAACTTCAACAAGAAGGAGCCATAGAAGCTCTTAAATCTCTCGAGAGTCAACTAGAACTAAACCCATGGGATGGAATCAACATAGATACCCCAAAAGAACTTCTCAATATTGCCTCTAAGTCTGCTGGAGTAAAGAAAGGATTATTGATGAAGAGTCTAAGAGCAGCTTTATTAGGAACAATTCAAGGCCCCGACTTACTAATCAGCTGGAGTTTATTAGCTAGAGCTGGCAGTGACAGAACTCGTCTTAGAGGTTGCCTCTGAAGTGTCTTCTTCTTCAGGCAGAAGCAAACCCAAAGCTTTAGCTAATGGTTGAGCAGTAAGCCCCTGCAAACCAACAGTCATCAAAATAGTAAGAAACACAAGGCCTTGGAGTCTGCCAGCGCCTAAAACCCCCGCTTGTTCTAGACGTATTGAAAACAAAGAAGCAACAGCCGCAGTAACAATCCCTCTTGGAGCTAACCATCCCAGAAAAACTCTTTGCCTTAAATCCAAAGGGAGGCCAATTGACGCCAAGCTCACTGCTATAGGTCTAACTACAAGCATCAAAACCAAAACACAAGTAATTCCACCCCAACCAAGAGGGCTGAGTTCACTCCAAGAGACGTCAGCCGCTAAAAGAGGAAAAAGCATAGTTATAGCAAGTCTTGCAAGTTCTTTAATTAAGCCATCAAGCTGATCCGCATTTACTGCAGGTCTACGTCCCACAACAACTCCTGCAGCAACAGATGCTGGCAAACCTGACTCAGGCAACAACCACTCACACAAGGCATACATCAGGAAAAGGAATCCCAATGAGAGTTGCAGCCTCAATCCAATAGAAGGATCTGGTTTTATAAGCTTAAGCGCTTCTGAAAGAAGCCACCCTGCCAGAAGACCCATTAAGACACCGCCACCTAAACGAGCCAGAAGTCCAAATATCAGCTCCCTCCATCCGTGTAAATCGCCAAGAGACAACTCTAGTAATAACAGCGCTAAAACAGCCCCTACTGGCTCTAATAGCAATCCTTCTGCCTCAAGAACATCTGCCAATGGAGACGCAAGACGTATCTGTTGAATCAATGGTGTAACTACAGTTGGGCCTGTAGCCAATACAATTGCGCTATATACAGAGGCAACTGCCCAGTCCAAACCTGCAAGCCAATGAGCCGCGAGTATTCCAGCCGCTAATGAGAAGACTAGCCTTATTAATGAGATACGAAGAACGGTAGCCTTAATTGTGTCCCCTGGAAGTCGGAGCTTCAGACCTCCATCAAATAGCACAAGGCTGACCAGAAGTCCCACTACAGTCTCAAGGCCTTGTCCTAAATCCAATGGTTCAACAAGACCAAGACCAGACCTTCCAATAAGAAGACCAGAAAGCAACAAAAGCACTACCCCTGGCAACCCTGTAAAAGCTGCTAATAACCTCGCTCCGGCCCCTGCAAAAACAGTAATGCCCCACAGCAGTCCTAACCGCTCAGGTGTCATATAAACCAGCAGGATGAATTGCTACCAGATAATCAAATACTGATAACTGCCTAAGTAAATGAGGAGTTTTCTTAAGCTTGCTGAATGTCACGCCAGAAATCCCCCCGAATAACTCAAACATTAATGATGAATCTATATTGTCGCAAAATTCTTCAATATTTAAAGTAATAGATTTGATATTTGTTCCCTTAGTGTTTTAATTGGAACCTTTTGACAAAGTTTCGAATTTTATAACTTGCTGTAAAGGCTAAGAACAATTGGAAATCTTTTTAGGTAAAGAGCAATCAAAGATAACTTTATGTGTTTTATTCGAAACATATAACGGGTGCTTAGGCTGACCATTAAGAGTTCTTCCCAAAGCAAAAGGTCCTAGGGAATTAGGATAATGATCAAACCTATAACCTTTTAATCGATTCAAATAATTAATCACAAAAAGGTCGCGACATTGCAGGTGGCCCGAAGCACCCCAACCAAGCCATAAATCAAGCTCGGGATTTCTCGACCACTCAAATAAGCTCAATTTAAGGAAGTCATTATTAAGTTCACCCACTGGCTTAGACACCCTCCTAAGGACAGATGGAGAACTACTTATTCTTGCAAATAAATTCAAAACAAGTAGTTGGCTATACCCCCAGGAATGGCCAAAAGTCAAGATCCTCCTCATCGTAGGATCATCTTTTGTTTTATTTGCAATAGACGGATTTAATCCAATAAATAATAGTTTTCTTGATTTGCCGCCTAAATTCCTACTCAACCACCATCTATATTTTCCACAGGCGCTAAGTGCCGCATCCGACTCCCAAGAGCTCCATGCTCGCCTTAAGGATTCGACCACTTGCTTTGCCATCACCAAATGGGTTTTCAGCCTTTGACATATTTTCGTAGACCGACTGCTCCTCTAGCAAACGAAGAGTATTTAAAAAGATGCTATCGGAATCAGTCCCCACCAACAAAGCCGTCCCTGCCTCAATTGCTTCAGCACGTTCAGTCGTATTCCTAAGCACTAATACAGGCTTACCAAATGCAGGGGCTTCTTCTTGTAGGCCACCAGAATCAGTCAATACCAAAAAGCATTTTTCCATTACCGCAACCAACTGGTCATAATCCAAAGCATCTGTCAGAACTGCTCTTGGATGGGAACCAAGAGCAGCCTTTAAGGGTTCTCTGACTATTGGATTCTTATGCAAAGGCAAAACAAGAATCACATCATTATGCGCATCAAGTATTCGCCTAAAACCATCGATTATTTGCTTTAGAGGTTCTCCCCAATTTTCCCGCCTGTGAACAGTCGCCAAAATCACTCTTTTTTTATCCCAATCAATTTCTTTGATTCCACTAGACAAACTTCTCTTTGAAATCATTAAAAGAGCATCAACAACAGTATTTCCTGTCACTAAAACCTCACCAAGAACTCCTGAGTTGTTCAAATGCTGAGCGGAGCAAGTAGTAGGAGCAAAATGCAGCTGAGCCAATTGAGAGACAAGTCGGCGATTCGCTTCTTCAGGGAAAGGCTCTAATAAGTTTTTAGTTCTCAGTCCCGCCTCGACATGCCCTACTGGTATTTGCTTATAAAAAGCAGCCAATGCCGCCGCGAATGCTGTCGTGGTATCACCCTGAACCAATACCAATGCTGGGGGGTATAACTCAAAGTCCTTTTGCAAGCCTTCTAAAACCCCACAAGTCAAATGAGTAAGGGTCTGAGAAGGGCGCATCAAATTTAGATCTTGATCTTCTTCCAAGCCAAAAAGATCCATCACTTGAGAAACCATCTCTTTGTGCTGGCCAGTCAATAGAACACGCGTATTGATTTCATCACAAGCCTTGAACTCCTTAATCACAGGTGCAAGCTTTATAGCTTCTGGTCGAGTACCCAACACTATGGAAACGCTAGGTAAATTAGGCATGAAAATCAGCTATTTAAGTAGCCTATAGGAGAACACTTCTAAAGATGGATTCATAGAAAAACATATCAATGCTTTTAACTTACACCAGTCTAAAAAATAGAGCCCAACAAAGATCATGAGAATAGTCCCAAGCCAAAGAAATCCAATAAGTATGAAACGAAAAGAGAATTCAAAGTATTGAAGATTAGTCAATTAATCTTTTTAGCTGCATGCAAAACAAGATCTATTTGCCATTGAACTTAAATCAACCAGCAACAACAAACTTCAAGATTACTAAAGAAAAGACACAAACTGCGATTGCAAACATGGCCATACGACCATTCCAAATCTCGGCCTGAGGTGTAAAACCCCTTCTCCAAGAATTAAGTTCTAAGTCTTGGACAGGCTCCTCTAAAGATGAGTTGTCAATTTCTGGGTGCGTCTTCATGTTGGCTTCTCTTATCGTGGTTTAAATCTTTCAGAATGGAACCTGATCCTGATAGAAGGCTCCTGACTCCTCTAAGGGCCATCTAGCAGAAACGCCAAGATCAAATGAGCTAGATGCACAACCTAATTTTAAACGCTCTAACCCTGCAGCTGCCACCATGGCAGCATTATCAGTGCAAAATTCTTTAAGAGCCAAATGCAGCTGAATGGAATTCTCTCTACACCTTTTAGCCATTAATCCTCTTAAGCGGACATTTGCAGCAACTCCTCCAACCATAACGATTTTGTCCATACACCTATCTAAAGCGCATTGAATACTCCTTTCAACAAGTACTTCTGAGACAACATTCTCAAAACTAGCCGCAAGGTCACTTACAGGAAGGGACTCTCCAAGATCCTGAAAAGTCTGAATCCTCCTAAGCATTGCTGTCTTTAAACCACTAAAAGAAAAATCATATGGATAGAACCCTCCCCCTGGTCGGGAGATTCTTCCCTTAGGAAGTGAAAATCTCTGAGGATCACCTTCTTTAGCAGCCAACTCAATTGCAGGCCCCCCTGGATAAGGCAACCCTAGCAAGCGAGCAACCTTATCAAAAGCCTCTCCAGCAGCATCATCATGACTCCTAGCCAAACGTTCGTAATTACCTTGTTCCACTACTTGAATTAATTCAGTATGTCCTCCACTTACGAGTAAAACCAAATAAGGCGGGTCAAGAGGAACTTTAGAGAGCAATACCGAGGCCAGATGGCCTTCTAAATGATGTATTCCTAGGAATGGCAAGTTATGTAAGGCAGAAAGCGTTCTTGCTGTTACTGATCCAACGAGAAGTGCACCTACAAGACCAGGAGAGACAGTCGAGGCAATCGCATCAACACTTGAAATACTCAAACCACTTTCCTGGAAAACATCCTCAATAAGATGAGGGAGAGCTTCAAGGTGCTTCCTCGATGCTATTTCAGGAACTACACCTCCCCACTGAGCATGCACTGCGATTTGAGATGCAATTTGGCTAGATAAAACTTTGAAAACCCCAGCCTTACTTTCAACCAAAGCAACGGCTGACTCGTCACAACTTGTTTCGAGGCCAAGCACTAATGTCATCTTCGTGAGGTAACTGATCTATCTTTAGGTTGTTACATCCTGCCAAGAAGGCAGACCAAATACACAGGTATCGAACTAATGCGTCGTCTATTCGCCGTCCTTCTCTCGGTCCTACTAGTGTTCGGCTTTGCACCAGTTGCAAAGGCTGAGATTGCTGACATGCATGGAGGGCTTACCCCTTGCTCAGAGAGTGCCCGATTCCAAGAAAGAGCTAGCGCCGCATCAACACCACAAGCAGTAGCAAGATTTGAGCGCTACAGCAAAGCTGTTTGTGGTGACGATGGTCTTCCTCACTTGATCACACCTGCAACAATTGAACCTTTCGGTGCAAACGTTTTTCGTGGCCATGAAGGTGACATTTTGATTCCAGGACATATATTCCTGTATGTAGCAGGAATTATTGGATGGTCTGGTAGGGAATACCTCAAGCTTGCACGTGCTTCCAAAAACCCTGCCGAAAAAGAAATTTTTCTAGACCCTGACTTCCTTAGAGCCGCTCTAGCTAAAGGAGCTATGTGGCCTCTAGAAGCTGACAAAGAAGCTCGTTCAGGAAGATTGCGTGAAAGCAACAAAAGCATCACTACTTCTCCCGAATCAGATTTTAGTGGGGTTTCTTTCTAGCTCACACTTAATAAATCTATCCTTCAACATCGCTTAATTACTCATGTCAAACACACCTCACAAGGGTACCTATTACGACAAGCACAAGATCTTTAGATCAGTTCCTGTTGTTGCTGCAGGCTGGGTACTTTTCACAGCCGGCTATTTAATTGAATTCAATAGATTCCATCCGGATTTACTCTTTCATCCAATGAGCTTCTAGAAAGAAATAGCCATTTCTTTATTTATTTAGCTCATTATCTAGTTACAGCCAAA
>QCFS01000016.1 GCA_003278365.1 Prochlorococcus sp. AG-363-M17
ACGCCTTGGAGCACTTCCTCTAGGCTCAGCTTTGTTAATCCTTAAGGGGCGACCCATCATTTCTGCACCTTGAAGTGCTTCGATGGCCGCAGGCTCGGCTGCTTCATCAGCCATTTCTATAAAGGCAAACCCTCTTTTGCGCCCAGTGTCGCGTTCTAAAGGGAGAGCACAGTTTGCGACCTCACCAAAAGGTGCAAACAACTCAATGACGTCTTCCTGCTCAGCGCGGAAGGGAAGATTGCCGACGAAAATACTCACTTTGCTAATTGACCGTAAAAAATGGACCTGTGGGAAAAAAATTGCCACGTGTTCTTGAATCTTAAGAAGAATCAGTAACTCTTGGCTAAATACAGCGTAAACCCAGCTGGGTATTTATCACATAGTTAAGTCAGCAGAAAAACGTTTTTTCCATAAAGCCAATTGGTCTGAAACTCTTAAAAAAGCAGTGCCACCAAAACTGTTTCGCGAAGCGACAACTGTTTTAGGAGCAAGTCTCTCAAATAGATCTGGCTCAAATTTAGGGGAAAATTCAAGCCATTGAGAATGCGTAAGTTCTCGCAACAAAATCCCTTCATTTATACAACGCTTTACAACTCGACCTACCAATTGATAAGCCTCCCTAAAGGGAACACCCTTATTCACAAGGTAATCAGCAACATCAGTAGCATTTGAAAAGTCTCTTTCAACGGTTTCAGCTAAACGCTCTGTACAAAATTCAAGACCTTCATCCATCAGGATTGTCATTGCTTCTAAACAGTTTTGTGTAGTAGAAACTACGTCAAAAATTGCTTCTTTATCTTCTTGAAAATCCTTGTTATATGCGAGAGGTAAACCCTTCATCACAGTCAAGAGGGCTTGCAAATGTCCAAAAACACGACCTGACTTTCCCCTAACCAACTCTGGTACATCTGGGTTCTTCTTTTGTGGCATCAAACTACTCCCTGTTGCACAACGATCGGTCAAACGTACAAAAGAAAACTCTTCAGAAGCCCAAAGAATAACTTCTTCAGAAAGACGACTTAAATGAACCATAATTAAAGATGCAGCAGCAGTAAACTCAACCGCAAAATCACGATCACTTACCGCATCTAAACTATTGGAATAAATCATTTCAAATCCTAAACTTTTTGCAGTATTCTCTCTATCAATAGGAACAGATGTTCCTGCTAGAGCAGCTGATCCCAAAGGACATATATTTACTCTTTTACGGACATCATTCAACCGTAGCCTATCACGTTCAATCATTTCAATATACGCAAGTAAATGATGGGCTAACGACAATGGCTGTGCACGTTGTAAATGTGTATAGCCAGGAATCAATGTGTAAAGGTTATGCTCTGCTTTTAGAAACAAGACCTTTTGAAAGGCAATTAATCTATTATCTATTTCATCAATTCTTTTGCGTAACCATAATCGCAAATCTGTTCCTACCTGATCATTTCGACTTCGACCAGTATGAAGTTTTTTTCCTAAGGGTCCTAATCTTTCTATCAGAGATCTCTCAACTGCAAAATGAATATCCTCATCGGATAAATCAGGCTTAAAGTCACCTGAAAAAAAATCCAACCGTATTTGCTCTAAAGCCTGCTCAATTTGAATAGCTTCATCTACAGAAATAACACCACATTCTCCAAGCATTCGTGCATGCGCTATTGAACCATCTAAGTCTTCATTTAAAAGATTGATATCAAAGCCAATCGATGCGTTAAACCTTTCAATAGCAGGATGCAAACCTTCATCAAATCTATCGCTCCAAGTCTCTTTCAAAATTTTTACTCCTTGAACTAATTACAAGAGTGGTTATCCAAAAGGATTCATGAAAAATCCCTTGGTACCGAAGGAAGCTTAAGAGCATCAGGGACCTTAAGCACAACCATAGACGCATCATCTTGCAATTGGTGGTCAATTCCTACGAATGAATCCAAACGTGAAAACAACCCATCTAAAATTTCTTGAGCATTTGTAGAGGTTCTACTGACAGAATCTAGAATTTGAATTAAACGAGGTTCATCAAAACGATCACCATTAATACCTGATGCTTCCGTTACACCATCTGTGTAATAAAGAAGTACATCACCTGGTTCTAAAACAATTTCTCCATATTCATATTCTGCCTCAGCTTGAAGTCCTATTAAAAGCCCGGGAGCATCTAGCCTGTTTATAGTTCTCTGTTGAGATCTCCATAACAAAGGTGGATTGTGGGCTGCATTGGCAAACCTCAATCTTCTAGTACGAGGATCGTAATCAGAATAAAATAAGGTTACAAATCGGTGCGAATGCGCTAAATCCTCTTGAGCTAATTGATTTAGATCATGAAGGATTCTATCTGGAGGAAGGCCACTCAAAACTTCAGCTCTAAGCATCCCTCTAAGCATGGTCATTAACAAACCAGCTGGAACTCCTTTACCCATAACATCACCAATCACAAGAGCCCAACGACCTCTTTCTCTTCTACGACCAGTTAATTCAGGTCGTGTAGGCATAAAATCATAATAATCTCCACCAACTTGGAAAGCAGGTCGACATTTAGCTGCCAAATCAATCCCCTCAATTACAGGACAATGATCAGGAAGCAGCTGAGATTGAATTTCAGCTCCAATGCTTAATTGGCGATCAACACGTTCATGATTACGTATTGTTTGCAGAATAGAGTCATTCTCAATGGCCACACCTGCAAGATCTGCTATTAGCTGAATATGTCTACGATGAACTTCACTCCAAATCAAAGGACCTCTGGGATCAAAAATATATAATCTTCCCCTCTTTCTTCCTCTAGAAACTATGGATGTAGAAAAAACACCAACACCTGCCATCTGTCGCTGAACCAATCTATCCATAGCAGTAACTTGCTGATCATCATCACCAAAACCCTTTGTATTGCCAGGTTTAAAAGAAATCAGTTGCCGAACCAATTCTTGAGTCTTATCAACCGGCAAAACTTGTAATTGTTCTCGCCAAATTCGACCATCTGCCTGAAAAGGAACTAAAAGCGATCCTTCGACACCTACTAATCGAGACGAAACAACAGGAACTAACTCAAGAAATCTATGGAGATTGGTAAAGCTACGTAATGCAAATGCAAGAGAAGCCAATAAATCTTGATTACACCGTTGCTCTTTGGACAGACTCTCCAACAATTCTTGCATTGCTGATGAAGCGCTGAGCGACTGAAAAGAGCTGCGGAGAGATTGAATTGACTGTGGCCGTGGTGCTTTACTACTCACCACCTCAATAACGCAGGATTTGAAAGGTAGCAGAAACTACATAAAGAAACCGTTAAATCAACGTTTAGCTAACAATGCCTCCACAAACTCAAAGCTCTTAAAAGGTCTTAAATCTTTGATCCCTTCTCCTGCTCCAATAAACCGAATAGGAAGATTCGCTTCAGAAGAGACTGCTAGAGCTACTCCACCCCTAGAAGTTCCATCAAGCTTTGTAATGACAACGCCGGTTAAAGACGCTGCTTTACCAAAAGCTAAAGCTTGCTTCAAACCATTTTGGCCTTGACTTGCATCAAGAACTAATAAAGATTCAATAACGGCATCTGGCGCAAGTTTAGTGATAATCCGACGTACCTTCTGCAATTCCTCCATAAGATTATGTTTGGTTTGTAAACGACCAGCAGTATCAACAAGCAATAATTCTGTTCCTTTAGATTTTGCAGCTCCAATTGCATCAAAAACAACAGCCGCTGGGTCAGCATTAGGAGATGTATTTGCAACTACCTGAACGCCACTTCTTTCACCCCATATTTTGACTTGATCTACAGCAGCAGCTCGAAAAGTATCAGCAGCGGCAATTAGCGTAGAAAATCCACTCCTAACTGCAAGGTTGGCTATCTTGCCAAGTGTTGTTGTTTTACCTACTCCATTCACACCAACCATTAACCAAATATTTAATTTGCCTTTGATAGGAAATAAAAGTTCATTGCCACTTTCATTAATTGGGCCATCAATAAGATCGCATAATTGTTTTTTTAAAAACTTCAAGCCTTCTTCTGGTTCTACTATATCTTCATTCATTCTTGTACGCAAAGCATCTAAAACCTGATCTGTAGCTGAAACACCTGCATCAGCTCTCAAAAGTAAAGTTTCTAAATCATCAAGAACTTCAGGAGTAAGGGGATCATCTCCAAGATTTTCCAACAATCCTGTTACAAAACCTTGTCGTGTATTTTCCAAGCCTTTTCTTAATTTTCCTAGCCAATTAATTTCATCCAGTGAAATTTGATCAGGCTGATGACCTTGAGCAGCCAAAACTTCTGCAGACCAAGTAAAAGTTGAATCAAACTCTCCTAACTCTGAATCTTTATCTTGAATATTTGCCGGAGCTGGGTGACTCTTTAATGTCGACTCTAGTGTTAAAGCATTTTGTTCATCAGCATCAGTCGAATTGTTTTGAATCTCATCAGAGTCAGCTATTACATTTTCTTTTGAAATTTCTGAACTTTGATCGAGTTCTTTAACTTGTTCTTTTTCTTCTTGCTCTATCTTGTCGCGTTCTTGTTGTGCCTTTAAATTTGCATATGCCTGACGAGCCCACTCCATTGGATCATCATCAGCAGTAGAAATTGATTGATCAATTTGATCCGATATATTTTCCATAGAAGAGCTACCCTGAGAATTAGAATTTTCAGACATATTCATATAACAAGTTTCAAACTTGAATCTTGAAATCTTCTTAAGACACCATTAATCATTCTTCTGCCTTGCTCATCACTATATCGATTCGCAAGTTCAACAGCCTCACTACATGCTACAGCAGGTGGCGTTTTCATAAAAACTAGGTCAACGCAAGCAAGTCTAAGAATATCTCTATCTATCCGTGGTAAGCGTTTTAAACGCCAACCTTCCATTACTCCATCCAATTTAGGATCAATAATAGAACGTTTTTGAATTACCAACTTAATCCTCTTCAAAGTTTCCTGCTTAATTTCTACTTGATCCGATAAAGCCAACAAGCGTGGCAGTTCTAGACTTGCAGAAATACCATTTAATATCAATTCTGCAGATATTAAAGAAGTCTGTAAATGTTGCCGTAATTTTTCAAGTGAACCTCTATTGGAATCTAATAATTCGATTTCTTGTAATTCCTGGTGTGCTTTATCTATTTCTCCTGCACATTTATCTAATCCTTCTTGCCAATGCTGCAAAAGCATCTCTATAGAGCAATTTAACAAGTAATCTATTGAATCTTCCTTCTTGATTTTAATTTCATTCTCTGAGATCTGACCTAAAACCAATAAAGCCAATTCTCTAGAAAGGGATCTTGAATGGATCATCGATCAAGAGAAGAACTTTAAGATTGAGGAGAAGTCGTCCTTGCCCTTAATTGAGAGAACAAACTTGAAAAGCTACGATTTACGGGAACTTCTCTGTCATCAGGATTTACAATACCTGCTGAAATAATGGTTCTAAAAGCATCCTCTACAGTTATATCTAAATCCTTTACGGAAGATTCAGGTACTAATGTATACCAACCAGTCGTTGGATTAGGAGCAGTAGGAATAAAGACACTTAACAACGGCTGATCTAATTCAGGCTGTAAAGAAGGTCCAACCAATCCAGTGACAAACCCAACACTAAAGAGACCTTCTCGTGGATATTCAACTAATACAACTCTCCTAAAACGTTTAGAATTATCTCTTAAAAAAGTTTCTAACAACTGCTTTAAAGTCTTATAAACAGAGCCTGCTAATGGAATTCTCGATAAAGTGCCCTCACCAAATTCAAGTAACCATCTTCCTACAATATTTCTAGCCATTAAACCAATCAACAAAATCCCAAGCAAAGGGACAGTTAATCCCAATGCAAGATTAATAAGGTCTTGCAAAAGAGGGTTAAGGGTAATAAAGGGGTTTACTTGCTTTGGAACAGAAGTTAAAAAAGCCAGAACAAAGCGACTTACAACAGTAGACAACCAAATTGTCGTAGCCAATGGAATGACCACTAACAATCCAGCAATCAAATCATTCTTGAGATCTTGCTGAAGCCTTTCGCTTAAAGAAAGATCAGGTCTGGGATTGGACTGCACCAAGGAGCATCCGATGCCTTATGCATTACGTTACTAATACCAAATTAACCAAACATCCTCTCTATCGCTTGTTAAATCCGATTCAGCGACAGCAAACATCACAATCAGACACCAAACAACTCCAAGAAGGCATGATTTCTTTGAATTGGGGAAAAAACTTGTAAAAAATGCAGAAAAAACTTTTGATAAAGAAAATAAGGCTTCAAACATCCGTCAGAATCTAAAAAAAGTGAGAAAAGGAGGAAGGGGTAACGAGTGCCTGATAACAACATTAGAAATTTTAAATGATTTTTTAACTTAAGATAAAAAACTAAAAAAGAAGCAGAAAGCTTGTTGTAAATGGGCTTGATAAGGCTATTTCATAACTAAAGGTAAAAATTTAAAAATGGAGATGCTTACTTAAGCTAAAAAGAAAGAAAGCGGATAATCAAAAAGTCCTAAGTGATTAATCCTTTCCAAAAAGAAGGCTCCTTTAACCAATGATCTTAAAAACAACTCAGAGTGAAAAACCTAACAAACCAGAATGACCTGACCCAAGCACTCAAAGAAAAAGCTATGGAACAGGGCTTCTATCCAGTTGGTGTGGCAAAAGTACCCGGTAGCAAAAGAATACAACTCAGAACGGAAGCATTAAGTCGATGGTTAAAAGCAAATCATCATGCAGACATGAAATGGATGGAAACATCAAAAAGAAAAGATATCTCTCAATTACTTGATGGTGTATCAAGTGTGGTGGCAGTTGGGCTCAATTATCATACGCAAAACAAAAACAAAAATGAGGACCTATTTATTGGTAGATATGCCTGGGGTAAGGACTACCACAAAGTAGTTAAAAAGCGGCTAAAGCAAGTGGGTCTATGGCTATCTGAACAACGTCCAAAATGTAAATGGAAAATATGCGTAGATACCTCACCGCTTCTGGACAAAGCTTGGGCTGAAGAAGCTGGAATAGGTTGGATAGGCAAAAACAGTAATTTAATAAATCAAAGCAGAGGATCTTGGATGGCAATAGGTCATCTACTTTGCACTGAAAAACTTACTCCAGATGCTCCCGCAAAAAGCTTATGTGGAAGTTGTGAAATATGCATAAATGGATGCCCCACTCAAGCGATTACGGAACCTTTTGTAATCGACTCCAAAAAATGCATTGCATATCACACTATTGAAAACAGAAGTGCTTTGCTGCCAATAGAAATTACCCAAAAAATGGATAAATGGATTGCTGGGTGCGACATATGCCAAGAAATCTGTCCCTGGAACCAGAAGCCAATACCAAGCAGCACAGATCCAGAATTGTTACCTCAAGACTGGATAATGGATATAACAGCAAAAGAAGCATTATCTTGGGATGATAGAAAATGGGAGAAAATGCTACAAGGGTCAGCACTAAAACGAATTAAACCTTGGATGTGGAGAAGAAATGTATTATCCACTCAAAATAATTCACTGACCTAATTTTTCAGCTTCTACAAATCATGAAAACAAAAACTTTTAATCTAAATATTATAAAGAAATACATCTTGATTCTAAGCCTAGGAAGCCTAACAACATTAACAATTTCTCCTACAAAAGCGTTTGTCCCTTATGTATATAAGCCAAATCCTAAAACATTAATAAATACGAGTGTAAGTATTGGAAGAACTGCAGCACAATTACTCCAACTAGGGCAACCAAAAGAAGCAGCTAGATTAGCAGAGCTTGCTGTTAGAATTCACAAAAATGATGAAAGACTTTGGTCAATACTAGCAGAAGCTCAAATGAGAAACAAGGAACTTCAAAAAGCAAAAGAATCTCTTAAAATTGCAAAACAATTAAATCCTAAAGAAGCTAGATTATGGTTTGCTGAAGCTTCTATTGCTCTGCAAGAAAAAGCACCGAAAAGTGCTGTGTATCTTCTTAATGAAGGATTAAAGCTTGAACCAGAAAATGCAAGTGCCTATTTTCACTTAGGAAACGCAAGGATTATGCAAAACAAATTAAACCTTGCAATGATTGCTTTTGAAAGAGCCTCAGAACTCAAGCCAACATTTTGGGAAGCGATTAATAATCAAGGAATAGTTCTATTCGAACTGGGCAGAACAAAAGATGCGATCAAAACATGGCGAAAAGTACTGCTAATCAAAGAGAATGCGGAGCCAATGCTAGCTCTTGCTGCTGCAATAAATAGTCAAGAAAATCGCAATTCTGAAGCAGTTGAACTTGCTGCAGAAGCTCTAGCAAAAAACCCCGATTACGTACTAGGTGAGTACCAAGCAAAGCAACTTTGGGGAAATAAGTTACAAGCTGCAGCAGAGTCCTTACTTTCAGCACCTGAACTGGAAGAAGCAGTCGTTAGAGCACTTGCAAATTCGAATAGATGAAATGAAAGGCTGGTCATATTGGCAGAAATATGTAGGCTGATCGATGCATGCCCTCTAATTGCCGATTTGGATGGCCGAGGAGCGACTAGAACCAATCTCGTTGCATCAAGAAATGCAGCGCTCCTACCTCGAATACGCCATGAGCGTAATCGTAGGAAGGGCTTTGCCTGACGTCAGAGATGGACTTAAACCTGTTCAGAGACGTATTCTTTATGCAATGCATGAACTTGGGTTAACCCCAGATAGGCCATATAGAAAATGTGCTCGAGTCGTTGGAGATGTTCTTGGTAAATATCATCCACATGGTGATCAAGCTGTATATGACGCACTTGTACGACTAGTACAAGATTTTTCAAGCAGGTATCCAATATTAGATGGGCATGGAAACTTTGGATCTGTAGATGATGATCCAGCAGCAGCAATGCGCTATACAGAAACCAGACTTGCTGGAATAGCACATGAAGGGTTATTACAAGAAATAGGGGAAGAAACAGTCAATTTCTCTCCGAATTTTGATGGATCACAACAAGAACCAACTGTTTTACCTGCACAATTACCCTTTTTATTGCTAAATGGTTGTTCAGGAATTGCAGTCGGTATGGCCACTTCAATCCCTCCTCATAATTTAAATGAATTAGTTGAAGGATTAATAAAGTTGATAAAAAATCCTGAACTTAGTGATGAAAAGCTTATAGAGATAATACCAGGTCCAGACTTCCCTACAGGAGGAGAAATCTTACTAGGTACTGGGGTGAAAGAAACTTATATCAAAGGCAGAGGAAGTATTCCTATGAGAGGGGTAGCTCATATTGAAGAAATACATCCCGGAAAAGGTAAACATAAAAGAGCTGCAATTGTAATAACAGAATTGCCATACCAACTGAGTAAGGCAGGGTGGATAGAAAAGTTAGCTGATATGGTAAATGAAAACAAGATTGGGGGTATATCAGATATTAGAGATGAAAGTGATAGAGAAGGTATGCGTATTGTAGTTGAATTGAGAAGAGATTCTAATGCTGATCTAGTGTTAAAAGAAATTCAAAGAAGAACGTCGCTACAAAGTAACTTTGGAGCAATACTTTTAGCTCTTGTTAAAGGACAACCTAAACAATTATCTTTAAGGGAAATGTTAATAGAATTTTTAGAATATAGGGAGCTTACGATACTAAAAAGGACGAAGTTTAAACTTAGAAAAACAAAAGATAGATTAGAAATAATAAATGGTTTGATTATAGCATTACAAAAATTAAGAGAGGTAATTTCATTGCTTGAGGAAGCAAGAGATGCATCAATAGCAAAAGAAGCTTTAAAAGAGAAGCTATCTCTTACGGAAAAGCAAGCAGATGCAGTTTTAGCAATGCCATTACGAAGATTAACAGGGCTAGAGCAACAGAACTTAAAGAATGAACTAAGTAACCTTAAAGAAACTGAAAAAGAACTCGAGAAATTGATTGGTAATAGAGATTATTTACTATCAAAGTTAATAGATGAACTAAAATTTATGAAGAAAAGATTTGGGAGTAAAAGAAGAACAAGACTTATTGAAGGTGGTGATGAAATAATGGCTGAAAAAGCCGCGGTACAAAGGCCCAATGCTGAGTTACAAAGAAAACAAGCATTAGATTCATTACCTGGTGATGGAAAATTACTAATTCAATATGATAATCAAGTAAAGGTAATAAGTCCTCAACTCTATGGAAGACTACATTTGACAGAAAAATGCGACCTTAGCGAAGAAATAATAACTCCTAAGGTTATTTTGTCAGTAAATGAATCTCCTAAATTATTGGCTATAACATCAAGCGGAAGAGTCGCTATTCTAAGATGGGAATTTGCAGGGCAACAGCCGGGAAACATAGCAAAATTTCTCCCAGGAGGAATAGAAGGTGACGATATAATTAACTTAATAAAGATACCTGATGGAAAAGGAACCAGTCTTGGCTTGCTAAGCAGTGATGGTAGGTTTAAACGTATAGGAATCGAAGAAATATTAGATTTATCTGGCAGAGCCTCTACGGTTGTCAAATTAAAAGAGGGAACACTCTTAAAAAAAGGATTAGTTTGCGAAGAAAATGGTTATATATTATTTATTACTGACATCGGTAGAGCATTAAAAATGAATATAAACAACATAAACACACCAATAATGGGTAAGCTTGCGCAAGGTCCAATGACAATGAAAATGCTTCCAGGTGAAAAACTTATAGGAGCAATTAGTAGCTATGGTAATAATTTAAATGAGGCAATTCTAATTTCTAGAAGAGGAAGGGTGAGAAAATTAAATTTACTAAAGATTAGATTTTGTTCAAGAGGTGATCTTGGCGAGATGATTAAACCCATAGGCACGAACATAAAAGAGGAAGACAGACTAATAGATGTCTGTGAAGGAAAAGAATTAATAGGTGTGGTGACGAACCAAAATAGATATTGCAGAATAAAGAATACTGATATTCTGTTGGACTGGGAAAGGTTGGATATAAAAGATGGAGAAGAGATTCTAGAATTGTTACCTGCAATAATAGATGAGAATGTATAAGGGTTATGAAAGATATGTTTCCTCTACCCATGATAAGTATTCAGAAGTAACATCACCAGTAATATATTCTCCTGTAAAACAAGATAAATCTAGTTGTTGAACATCAGAGTTTTCTATGATTGCTCTTTTTAAATCAGGAACTTCTTGATAGATAACCTTATCAGCAGATATAGCAGATTCAATTTCTGTTATTGTTTTATCATGAGCAATTAATTCTTTAGTAGTAGGCATATTAATTCCGTAGACATGCGGATATCTAACTGGTGGAGCTGCTGAAGTAAACAATACTTTATTGGCTCCAGAAAGCTTAGCCATCTGTACTATTTCTCTAGAAGTGGTCCCTCTTACTACTGAATCATCAACTATAAGTACATTTTTATTATTAAACTCTGAGCGCATAGCATTGAGTTTTTGTCGAACAGATTTTTTACGTTGCTGTTGGCCTGGCATTATAAAAGTTCGTCCAACATAGCGATTCTTAAAGAAACCTTCTCTATATTCAATACCTAAAGTTCTTGCAACTTGCATAGCTGCAGGTCGAGAAGAATCAGGAATTGGCATTACAACATCTATATCTCCTGATGAAACTTGCTTGATAATGGTATTAGCTAAATAGTTACCCATTCTTAACCTTGCCTCATAAACAGAAATACCATTCATAATGGAATCTGGTCGAGCCAAATAAACATATTCAAAAGAACATGGCGCTAAAGTAGCTTTATCAGAACATTGTTTTGAATAGAATTCACCTGATTGACTAATAAAAATTGCCTCTCCTGGTTCTACATCACGAATCATCTGATATCCACCATTTTCTAAAACTAAAGATTCACTTGCAACTATCCATTCCACATCATTGTCAAATTCACGTTTGCCTAATACCAAAGGTCGTATACCATATGGATCTCTAAAAGCAAGTAAACCATGGCCCGCTATTAGAGCAATTGATGCATAAGAACCTTTGACTCTATTATGTAAAGAACTAACAGCCTGGAAAAGATCATTAGGCTCTAAATCCTTATGCGAGATGTTATCTTGTAGTTCGGTAGCTAAAACATTAAGCAACATCTCTGTATCACTTGTGGAATTTGTATGTCTTCTATCAATCTTATATAGATCATTCTCTAATTCTCTTGTATTAATCAAATTGCCATTATGTACAAGAATTATTCCATAAGGAGCGTTAACATAAAAAGGTTGTGCTTCATCTTCTCGATCAGCAGCTCCTTTTGTTGCATATCTAACATGTCCAATTCCAATATTTCCTCTTAAAGAACGCATATCTCTAGTTCTATATGCTTCTTTAACAAAACCTTTTGACTTATGTAAATGCAAAACACTTCCATCCATAGTGGCAATACCTGTCGAATCCTGGCCACGATGTTGAAGCAATAACAAACTATCGTAAATTTGTTGATTTACTAAATCAGATGAAAAAACACCAACAATGCCGCACATGTTTGAAAATTATCAAGTAAGAATGATAAGAGATATTTTAAACATATGCTATGGATTAATCATGTGGATTTAGCTTATGAGAATTGAATACGATTAGGGATAGAATTATCATAGCTGTCTTTTAATTTAATCAAAGGCAATTTTATTATGGCTTGAGAATCGTAATTAATAACATATTCTTTATTAGCAGTAACAACTCCAAGGTATTGAGGTTTTGGCAAATCGTTTCTTACAGTCGTCCATTCTAAGCAATGAGACTTCCAATTCTCTACTTTAATGGAAGGAACACTAACGACGATTCGAGAACCTCCCTCTGAGAATAAAAGGTTATCCAATCTATTCTTACTAGCCGATATGTCTATACAAATTCCTAATCCAGAAGAAATACAGCATTCTGCAAGTGTCACTGCTAAGCCACCATGGCTAATATCATGTGCAGAATTCAGAATATTATCTTTAATCAAATTTCGTAAAAATAATTGAATCTCTTTTTCTAATATTAAATCAGTAGTAGGTGGTCTACCAGTAATTAAACCATGGATATATTCGAGATAAGAGCTAGCAGATAAAGATACTGTATCTTTAAAATCAATAGTATTTAAAGAAGCACCTAACATCCATATTTCGTCTCCAGAGTTGACCCATGATTGATCTATCGTTTGATTTATATTGTCTAATACACCTACCATACCTATAACTGGAGTTGGATGTATAGGTTTGATCGATCCATTAGCTAATCGAGTATCATTATAAAGTGAGACATTACCTCCTGTTACTGGAGTGTTTAACATTTTACAAGCTTTAGATATACCTTTACAGGTATTAGCTAATTGCCAATAACCTGTTGTAGTTTCTGGAGAAGAAAAATTTAAATTGTTAGTTATTGCTATGGGTTCGGCTCCGACACAGCTCAAATTTCTAGCAGATTCTGCAACTGTCGCTATTGCTCCTCTTTCAGGGTCTAGATATACCCAGCGATCTAAACAATCTACTACGGCTGCAATGCCATTATTATTGTTATTCTGAATATCATCTTGAGAACGTAATCTAATTACGGCTGCATCAGCTTTACCAGGCTTAATAACAGTATTTAATTGGACTTCATAATCATATTGATTATATATCCATTCTTTTGAAGCTATATTAGGATTTTTAAGTAATTCTAAAAGAATTTCATTCCAATTTTTAAAAACATTATGTTTATCTATGATTACATTTATACCTTTAGAATTATCTTTAGGTAATTTAGATTCATCCCATTTCCAATGTTCACTAATTTCTATAGGAGGTGAGTCAATTAAATTATGATAATTAACAGGAGTATCATCAGCTAAGGCATTTGCAGGTATTTCTGCAACAATTCTTTTTTTGTGAATTACTCTTACTATATTATCTTCTAATACTCGACCGACAATCTTAGCTTGTAAACCCCATCTTTTAAATTTATGCATTAAATCATCTTCTTTTCCCGGTTTAACAACGAATAACATTCGTTCTTGAGATTCGGACAATAGATATTCATATGGGGTCATGCCCTCTTCTCTTGCGGGTACAAGGTCTAAATCAAGTTCTATTCCTAATCCTCCTTTTGCAGCCATTTCTGAACAACTACAAGTGAGACCTGCTGCTCCCATATCCTGTGCTGCAATCACATCACCTTTCTTAAAGGAATCAAGACAAGCTTCTATTAAACCTTTCTCAAGGAAAGGGTCGCCAACTTGAACAGCTGGGCGATCGTCTATAGAAGAGCTTGATAATTCTGAACTGGCAAAACTTGCACCACCCATGCCATCACGTCCTGTAGTACTTCCGACATAAATAACAAAGTTTCCAGGACCAGTAGCTCCTGAACAAACTATTTCTTCTGTTTCCATTAATCCAATCCCCATAGCATTTACTAAAGGATTTCCTGTATAGCTACTGTGAAAAGAAACCTCACCACCAACAGTTGGAACTCCTACACAATTACCATAATGTGCAATTCCTGAGACTACTCCCTGAACCAATCCAACATTATTCGGTTCAGTAAGGGGTCCAAAACGAAGTGCATTTAATAATGCAATTGGCCTAGCACCCATAGTAAATATGTCACGTAAAATACCACCTACTCCTGTCGCTGCACCTTGAAAAGGTTCTATTGCTGAAGGATGATTATGACTTTCAATTTTAAAAGCGACGCGTTGGCCATGTCCGATATCTACAACTCCAGCATTTTCACCTGGTCCTACTAATATTTTAGGACCAGTAGTTGGGAAATTAGAAAGTAAAGGCTTAGAGTTTCTATAACAACAATGTTCAGACCACATTACGCCAAACATTCCTAGTTCTGTACGATTTGGAGAACGTTTAAGTCTAGAACAAATTTCATTAAAGTCATTTATAGTCAAACCTTCTTTCTTCAGTGCGGATTCTAGTTCATAATCAATTTGATCTAAATATTCTGAATTTATTGAATCTTGACTCATACCCATGGATCATCTCTAGATTCTTCTATATTAAAAGATTTTTGAGATTGATGACGATCATAAGGATAATCTACTGGTGGATTTGAAATATTGTCATCCCAATCAAATAAAGGATCGGTTTCTTGTGAACTTTGAGATTTTGAAGCATAAGTTTCTTGTTCATTCCAAGGAGGCTCTTCAAGCCAGCCTTCTAAACGATCTGAGGCTATAGTACTCATTTCATCAAATTGATCTTTAAGACCTCTGGCTTTTCGAAGAAAATCTTGCTTAAAACTTGATCTTAATAGTGGAAGTTCATCCAGAACTTGAAGATCAACTTCTATTCTTCCTGGTTTTTGATCCAAAATTTTATCGATATCTAGTTTCCAACGACTTGTTCCTGGAAGTCTAGGATCTGAACGCGAAATTAAATAATATAAGATTTTTCCTGTATCTAAATTAAATACAAAATCTGCAACTATACCTATTTTTTCTCCAGAAGAATTTAACAAATGCGAATCCATTAAAGAAGGTAATAATAATAATGTTTGCGTATCAGTTTCAAAGGAAATCCCTTTAACAAAAACTTCTTCTTTGCTAATTCCACAAATCTGATTTAATCGCCATACATGTCTAGTATTGCTAAAGGAAGATGGTCGAGAAGCCCAACCTAATATTCTATGAACTGGTGGATGCATCCATAACTGACAGCCTAAACCGTGATCTATTCCTTGTTCGCATCGTACGTGATGGCGGAATAAATCTGTTAAAAAAATTTGATTTGGTATCTTCAATTTACGAGCGTATTTGAACAGGCATAATCAAATATAAAAATTTACCATTATGATCATTAGGTATGATTACAGCAGGTGTAGTTGGTGAATTGCATTGCAAAGTTATTAAATCTGAATTTATCGCCTTGAGTCCTTCTAAAATATATCTTACATTAAAAGCTACTTGAAGAGAGTCACCATTTTGAACAACAGGTATAGATTCAATTCCTGAACCTACATCTTGTGCATCAGCTGAAATATTAATACTATTATCGGAAGAGTTTATTTTCACTACATTATTATGTTGATCGGCTAATACAGCTACTCTTTCTAAAGCAGAGATAAATAATTTTCTATTTATTTGTATATTCTTAGAAAATTCATCGGGTATTAATTGATTATAGTTAGGGTAATTACCTTCTAAAGTTCTTGTAGTTAAAATTTGATTTTTTCCAGAAAAAACAACTTGACCTTTATCACAAAAAATACTTAAAGTTTCATCCTGGTTCCAACTCATTAATAAACGTTCGACTTCTCTAAGTGATTTAGCTGGAAGAGTTACAGAAAATTTTCCATCCTCAGATATTAGTTCGCTAGGTAAAACAGAACCTTCTTTTAAAACTTCTTCTTCTTTAGATACAGATAATCGATGTCCATCTGTAGATGCTGCTTCCATATGATGTGCTTCAAAGGATATATGAACACCAGTCAGAAGTTGCTTTGCATCATCTGAGCTACTCGAAAACAAAGTAGAGCGTAAAGCATTAGTTAAGGAAGAGGGTGATACTTGTAATGATGATCTTGATTCAATAACTGGTAATTCAGGAAAATCATCAGAAGATATTCCTCTCATTTTATAAGTGCTGTTGAGACTATTAATTTCAACTTCATCATTATCGTCTAAAGTTTTTAAAGTTATAGGTGAATCTGAATTTAATTTAGAAATTATTTCAACTAAAAGCCTAGCCGGCAAAGTAATAGCTCCACTATTTTCTATTGAAGCTTTAATCCCTGTTTGTATCCCTAAGTTTAAATCATAGCCGGTGAGGCTTAATTTACTTGTACCTTCATCTGCAGTAAGCAAGACGTTTGCCAAGATTGGGTGTGTAGGCCTAGACGATACAGCTCGAGATACGAGCTGAAGAGCATTATTAAGTTCTGACTGGGAGCAAACAAGCTTCATGTAACCAAGTTACCTATAAGACGAAGAGATCGAAATCCCACTAAACAGAAAATAACGAATTTAAAAAAAAAAACCTTTCTCTTCTTCTATTCATTCTTCTTCTTCATGAAATAAAACTAACCTAGTAGTAGAAGGATCTGAGGAAACGGTGGAAAAACCGCAAAAACTCTTTGCACGACTAGATTTTTTCGTTCATGCACTTGTGGATAAAATCTTGCTTTTCTGGATAACTCTCCTTGAATCCACAGGGTTTACTAGGTTGTGGATAGCTTTCGCCGTCATTTAGTCGTTTTTGAGGCTTTTTCCTCATAGGAAGAGCCGGGTTTTCCTGGTTTCCCGCAGACAGAAATTCAATTGGCTGTCTTTTTGGTTTACATTTTCATTATTTCGAGAACTTTTTTAATTGATGGATCTAGCTTCCTGTGAAAGATTGCATTGTTATTCTTAATTGCACAATCAGTATCCTTTAAACCATTACCTGTTAGTACACATACTATAACTGAATTTTCTGGAATATTCTTTTTGTTTTTTATTAAACCTGCTACTGATGCCGCACTTGCTGGCTCACAAAAAACCCCTTCTGAACCAATAAGTCTATAAGCATTTAATATTTCATTATCATTAACAGAATCAAAAATTCCTTTGCTCTCTTCCATTGCTTTTATTGCTTTTTTTCTATTTACTGGGTTTCCTATTCTTATTGCAGTTGCGATTGTTTCAGGATTTTCTACCTTAGTATTAAAAACTAATGGAGCTGAACCTTCTGCTTGAAAACCCATCATTCTCGGAAGTTTTTTTGCATACCCTTTTTTTTGATATTCTTTAAATCCCATCCAGTATGCTGTTATATTTCCACCATTTCCTACAGGTATACATAACCAATCAGGCGATTCTTTTAGTACATCTATAATTTCAAACGCAGCAGTTTTTTGACCTTGTAATCTATATGGATTAACAGAGTTTACCAATGTTATTGGATATTCTTCCGATATTTTTTGCACTATTTCTAAGGCTTGATCAAAGTTACCATTGATTGCTATAACTTCAGCTCCATAAACAAGTGCCTGAGCTAACTTACCTTCAGCAACATATCCATCTGGTATTACTACATATGATTTCATACCAGCTTTTTTTGCGTATGCAGCAGCAGAAGCTGAAGTATTCCCTGTACTTGCACAAATAACTGCTTTTGAACCTTCTTCTTTAGCTTTGCTAATTGCCATTGTCATACCCCTATCTTTAAATGATCCTGTAGGGTTCAAGCCATCATACTTAAGATAGACTTTGATTCCTTTTCCAAGCTCCTTTTCAATTAATGGTGCTCTTATTAATGGTGTATTACCTTCTTGAAGGCTGATTATTGGTGTTTTTTTGGTAACAGGCAAATATCGTTCATAGACCTTTATAAGTCCAGGCCAGCCACTTTTTAATTGCCCTTTCTTTACAAATTTCAGAAAACTTTTGATAATAGACACTGGTTTAAAGAAGAAAGAGATGAAGGAATCCTTTTGATTAAAGTTTTTCCAATGGTTTATCTGAAAAGAACTTTATCAGATCACTAACAGATTCTACTTTACTAACAACTTTAAATAATTCGGGTAAATTTATCGCCATTGTTTTATTTGGATAAGCTTTCATAAAATCGATTGCTGTTATTGCTTCTTTTTCTCCATAGGTTATTCCTATTATCACTCCCGACCTAATAGCTGGTATTGTAATTGCGGGATCCTGAATTTTGATTGGGTGAATTATTTTCGCCACTCTACTTATTATTGCTTCTCCTATTTTGCTATTAGTTAAACGACTAGTTAGAACTATTGGTAATTCTACCTTTTGATTTAACATATCAGCAATTTTTTCCGGCTTTTGATTCCCAAGCCTTAGTAAATCTTCTAGAAGACCTGTTGCTTTTCCCGTCTCTGCAAGCTCTTCAAAGTTTTTTACAGGAATAGTTCTTCTAAATGCTCCACTAAAAAATGTTATATTTTCAGCTGCTTTGGCTGCTCTTGGATCACTAAGGATTCCACACATACTTAATAATATTATAAAGGATTTAGTAGCTAACTTTTTCATTTTAAATCAGACAATGTTCAGTGGTCTTTTGTGGAGAATACGAGCAAGATTTTTTTCTGTTAAACCTTTGAGAACTTTAATACCAATTTTAGACGTTTTTGGCCTGATGAGGATATTTGGGATTTTTCCTAGAATAACTGATGTTTTAAATCCAGGAATATGTTGAAGCACTTCCATAAATTGAATGATTGGATCTAATTCTAGCAAAATTTTATTTCTAATTCCCATATCACTTAGTTTTTTCATTCCTTTTGAAGGGGAATTCAAAAACTTTTGACTTTTTTTTATTAACTTTAGTGTTATTTGATCTAATTTACTTATTGCTTTTTCAATTAACTTTTCCTGATATAGCTTACCGTCCTCTGAATAAAAATAATTTATTGAATCATTTAATAGATTTTCTAGATTTAAGCTTTTATCAATAGAAGCACTTTTTATCAAATCCTCCACTCTCAACCAGTTTATTTTACCCCTATCATAAACCATCTCTTTTAAACTATTTCGTAATATAGGGTCTGTGTCTTCTATTAACCTTTTTGCAAAGTATGGATATGCTGCTCCCAATATTTTAAAATTAGGATTCACACCTAGAGCAATACCTTCAAGCGTAATCAATGATCTTATTATTAATGCATAGTATGGAGGAACTTTAAAAGGAAACTTATACATTACACCTGACATATCATCGGTAACACTTTTAAAGTTCATTTCGTCTACACCTACTTCAATGGCCTTATTAAATATTTTTTCAAACGCAGGAACTATAGGCTTTAAATCAACTTTTTCACTAAGGAATCCCAAGGTTACAAAATCGTTCGATAACTCTTCATATTTTCCATTCACTAAATGGACAACTGCCTTTATTAGCCCCGTTCTTGATATCCTACTAACTTCACTCATCATTCCAAAGTCTAAATAACACAATCTGCCATCTTTCAATGCTAAGAGATTTCCAGGGTGTGGATCTGCATGAAAAAAACCATGTTCAAGTAATTGTTCAAGGCTACAATTGACCCCAATTTCTATCATTTCATTTGGATCAATACCGAGTTTCTTGACCGAATCAAAGTTTGTTAATTTTACTCCTTCTATCCACTCCATAGTTAAGACTCTTCTGCTTGTTGCTTCTTTATATATCTTTGGTACAGCTATCCTTTTGTTATGCATATGCAAGCTTTTAAACTTTTCTGCATTTTCTGCTTCGTTTATATAATCCATTTCCTCAAAAACTCTTTTACCAAGCTCATCTATTAATGCAACCAGATCACTTCTTATAAAGCTTATGTTTGATTTTAGCCATTTTGCAATATTTCTAACAATGTACAGATCTAGGGTGATTTGTTCACGTAATCCAGGTCTCTGTACTTTAACCGCAACTTTTTGACCTCCTTTAAGGGTACCTTTGTGCACTTGACCCAAAGATGCAGCTGAAATCGGATCATTCTCTATATCATCAAAGACAGCTCCGATTTTTTTTCCAAGATCTTGTTCAATACAAGCCATCGCAAGCTCACTATCAAAACCAGGTAGCTGGTCTTGTAGTTGAGCCAGCTCATCTAGTAAAAGTGCAGGAACTAAATCAGGTCTAGTAGAAAGTGCCTGTCCTGCTTTTATGAATGCTGGCCCTAGCTCAACGAGCAGCTCTGTAAATTCTCTTGCTCTGTCTTTTGCCTTCTCTGGCTTCTTCAGCTGCCCTAAGATCCAATCGGTCCCTACTTTGAATAGAAATAAAGCTATGGGTACTAGCGTTTGCCATATCCGTTTTATAAGTCTCCATGGATTACCTCTATATATTTTTGCAATGGTTTCATAGTTATATTCAAGGAGTCCAGAAGCTTCGATGAAATCTTCTAGTTCTTTACTGTCTTTTTTTAGTTCCATGTATTAAGCACCCTTTTAAAGCATGTACATGCTCGCTACTGTCAACCAGTAATGAGCTAAGAAATTGCTAAGCGCCCTTCGATTGTCAAACATAGCCTTGATTGAGAACTTGAATCTTACCTTTCAAGGTGGATTTACTGTCTTCACAGGGGAAACCGGAGCAGGTAAGTCAATTCTTCTAGATGCTCTTGATGCACTTTTGGGTGGGTTTTCAGGTTCAAACTCGAAGCGTCTTATACGTAAAGGCACTAGTAATGCACATATTGAGGCTTCTTTTTTAATTTCGCATTCAATACAATTATGGTTAAATGATAATGATTTTATCATTGATGACTCTGAATTAATAATAAGTAGAGAATTTATATGTAAGGCACAAAAAGTAACTAGTCGCTTTAGACTAAATGGAGTTTTAGTTAATCGAGACCAAATCACATCTTTACGCCCCTATTTGATTGATTTAACTGCTCAAGGTCAAACTCAACTTTTACATAAAGAGAGTCAACAGCTTTTTTGCTTGGATTCTTTTGGAGGTGAAAATCTCTCAAAAGATCTTAAATTAGTCAATGAAGCTTGGAATAAATGGTATGAGGCTTTTCATAGATTGTCACAACTTCGTAGTGACCTTGAGCATAAACAAAACAAATACGAAGAACAGAAGAGTGCTTTATTAGATCTTGAAGCTGCAAATTTAACTAATAAGTCAGAAGAAGTCTATCTTTTAAAGGAACAGGATAGGCTTGCTCATTCTGTTAGGTTACAAAAAGGAACTATTAATATGATTGAAAATATTAATGAAGGAAGTAGCGAAAAGCCTTCAGCAGTATCTCTTTTAGAAGAAGCTCTTCACGAATTAAATGCTATGGTACAATTAGATAAGTCTTTAGAAGATTCATATCAAAACTTTTTAGACATATTATCTAATCTAAATGATCTTACTCAAGGCTTAAATCAATATTTAAGTCTTTTAGACAGTGATCCCACTCGATTAGAACAATTACAGGAAAGAATTTCTTATCTTAAAAGATTACAAATAAGATATAATTTAGATCTATCATCTTTAATTGATCATCGAGAAAATCTTAGAAGTTCTCTGGCAGCTAATGATCTTCTAGACAATCAGTTAGATAAATTAAAACTCAATGAAGAAAGACTGCTTAAGGAACGAGATGAATTCAATAATAAATTAACTCAAACGCGAATTACGACCGCCAAACAATTACAAACATCATTGACGAATTATCTTGTTCCAATGGGTTTAAAACATGTACGATTTGATATTGAAATAACTCCTTCTGATCCCTCTAGGAAAGGATCGGATTCAATTAGATTTCTTTTTTCTGCAAATCCTGATCAACCATTAAGACCTTTAGTGGACATTGCTTCAGGCGGTGAAATGTCACGGTTTTTGTTAGCTCTTAAAACAACTCTCTCTGCTGTTAGTGGCTCTAGCACTATTTTGTTCGATGAAATTGACTCAGGCGTGAGCGGACGCGTTAGCTCAGCTATTGCAGAACTTTTGAAAAAGTTATCTTTGGATAGACAGGTTTTGTGTGTTACACATCAGCCTTTAGTGGCTGCTCACGCAGATCATCATTTCCGAGTTCAAAAGGTTTTAGAGCAGGGTGTAACTATGGTTCATGTCTCTTCCCTTCTAAGTATCCAAGAGCGTAAGGATGAATTGGTCGAGCTCGCCGGAGGTGATTTTGTAGACGCAAGTGTTTATGTTTCAAGTCTCCTTTCCAAAAAAGCTGCCTAAAGGTTTCTTCTTCTACGTAGAATCGATTCTTTACTGACAATCCTTTATGGTGCGAGCTTCAGGAAAGGCAGTTAAACCATCCTCATCAGCCTCTTCAATTCCTCTAAAGGCTTTAGGGGATGATGTGATTTCTGTCAGGGGAGCTCGGCAGCACAACCTTAAAAGTCTTGATCTTTCTTTGCCTAGAAATCAGCTAGTTGTTTTTACCGGTGTAAGTGGCAGTGGAAAGAGCTCTTTAGCTTTCGATACTATTTTTGCTGAAGGACAAAGACGATATGTAGAAAGTTTATCGACGTATGCAAGGCAGTTTTTAGGCCAAGTCGATAAACCAGATGTTGACTCTATTGAAGGTTTGTCGCCTGCTATTTCAATTGATCAGAAATCAACCAGTCATAATCCTCGTTCAACTGTAGGAACAGTTACTGAGATACAGGATTACCTAAGGCTTTTATTTGGCCGTGCAGGAGAACCACACTGCCCTCAATGTGATCGATCTATTCGCCCTCAAACCATTGATGAAATGGTTGATCAGATTTTGACTTTACCGGAAGGAACAAGATATCAATTACTTGCCCCTGTAGTTAGAGGAAAAAAAGGAACACATTCTAAATTGCTAAGTGGTCTTGCTTCAGAGGGTTTTGCACGTGTAAGAATAAATAATGAAGTTAGAGAATTATCTGACAATATTGAACTTGATAAAAACCATATACATACAATTGAAGTTGTTGTTGATCGATTAATTGCTAGGGAAGGTGTTCAAGAGCGTCTTACTGATTCCCTTGGCACAGCTTTAAAAAGAGGAGATGGACTCGCATTGGTAGAAGTGGTTCCGAAACCAAATGAATCAATTCCTGCGTCTTTAGACAGAGAAAGGCTTTATTCAGAGAATTTTGCATGTCCTGTTCATGGTGCAGTTATGGAAGAACTTTCTCCAAGGATGTTTTCTTTTAATAGTCCTTATGGAGCTTGTCCCGATTGTCATGGATTAGGTCATTTACGTAAGTTTACCTTTGAAAGAGTAATCCCAGATCCTTCTCTGCCAGTATATGCTGCAGTTGCACCATGGAGTGAAAAAGATAATTCATATTATTTCTCATTGCTATATTCAGTTGGAGAGGCTTTTGGTTTTGAAATTAAGACACCATGGAATAAATTAACTTGTGAACAACAAGATATTTTGTTACACGGAAGTAGTAAACCTATTCAAATAAATGCTGATAGTAGATATGGAAAGAATGAAGGTTATACTAGACCTTTTGAAGGTATAATTCCAATACTAGATAGACAATATAAAGATGCTAACGGTGAGTCTTTTAAGCAGAAACTAGAAAAATATTTAGAATTAGTTCCATGCTCTAGTTGTAAAGGCCTTAGATTGCGTCCCGAAGCATTAGCTGTAAAAGTAGGGCCTTACAATATTGCTGAATTAACATCAATAAGTGTTTCAGAGACATTGCGCAAATTTGAGACTTTGATGGGTGTAGGCGTAGCAAAAGGATCCAAACCATTATTAAATTCTCGTCAGATACAAATAGCAGATCTCGTTTTACGAGAAATATGTATGCGTTTAAGATTTCTTCTGGATGTTGGTTTGGACTATTTAACTTTAGATCGACCAGCAATGACACTTTCTGGTGGCGAGGCACAAAGAATTCGTTTAGCAACTCAAATAGGGGCGGGTCTGACAGGTGTACTTTATGTTTTAGATGAACCCAGCATTGGATTACATCAAAGAGATAATGATCGGTTACTAACTACTTTAAAACGTCTCCGGGATCTTGGTAATACTTTGGTTGTGGTTGAGCATGATGAGGAGACAATTAAATCTGCAGATTATCTTGTTGATATTGGTCCCGGAGCTGGAGTACATGGCGGACGAGTAGTAGCCCAAGGATCTTTTAATGATTTAGTATCTGCTAAAGATTCTTTAACAGGAGATTATTTAAGTGGCAGGAAATATATTCCAACACCTAAAAAGAGAAGAAACGAAGGTACACGACAACTATCTTTGATAGATTGTAATCTCAATAACTTGAAAAATATTACTGTTAATTTTCCTCTTGGAAGGTTAATAGCTGTAACAGGCGTTAGTGGTAGTGGAAAGTCAACTCTTGTGAATGAGTTGCTTCATCCCGCTCTTAATCATAGCTTAGGGTTAAAAGTACCTTTTCCTAATGGTCTTGGTGAACTAAAGGGTATTAAATCAATAGATAAAGTTATAGTAATTGATCAGTCACCTATTGGGAGAACCCCGCGATCTAATCCAGCAACCTATACAGGTGCGTTTGACCCTATCCGTCAGATCTTTGCATCTTCAATTGAAGCTAAAGCTAGAGGCTATCAAGTAGGACAATTCAGTTTCAATGTTAAAGGTGGAAGATGTGAGGCCTGTAAGGGTCAGGGAGTAAATGTAATAGAAATGAATTTTTTACCGGATGTATATGTGCAATGTGATGTTTGTAAGGGTGCTCGCTTTAATAGAGAAACACTTCAAGTTAAATATAAGGGGTATTCAATAGCAGATGTTTTAGAAATGACCGTAGAACAGGCTGCAGACGTTTTTTCTTCTATACCTCAAGCATTTGATCGCCTACGAACGTTAGTTGATGTTGGCTTGGGCTATATCAAGTTGGGCCAACCTGCTCCAACTCTTTCTGGCGGTGAGGCTCAACGAGTCAAGCTTGCTACAGAGCTGTCAAAAAGAGCAACAGGTAAAACTTTGTATCTTATTGATGAACCTACAACGGGCTTAAGTTTTTTTGATGTGCATAAGCTTATGGAGGTTATTCAGCGTCTTGTCGATAAGGGGAATTCAATTATTGTTATTGAACATAATTTAGATGTGATTCGTTGCTCAGATTGGATTATTGATTTAGGCCCTGAAGGTGGCAATAAAGGCGGTGAAGTTTTGGTAACAGGAACACCTGAAGATGTTGCTAACCATCCAACAAGCCATACCGCAAAATATCTTAAAAAAATTCTTGCTCATTATCAGTAGCCGGAATCTCACTGTTTCTAGGTATATATAACTAATTTTATAGTTTATTTTCGATATTGAATTTTATAGAGTTTTTCTAAGCGACTAAACCGGTTGTAATTCGCCATGAATTGATAGTTAGTTATTTTTTTAATTATTCTAAAAATCCTTATAGGGCAATGAATCTCAGCGAAATTGATCTTGAGAGGAACGTTTTCTCATTCTTTCTTTAGGTTTTGTAAGCGAAAAATCGTTTATTTCTCTTCAGAACTTTGACATGGAGGATTATGGGTTTGCGATTGTTGCATCTCAATCTCCATGGACTATTACGCTCTCATGACTTAGAGCTGGGTCGAGATCCAGATACTGGTGGTCAGACACTATATGTTCTTGAACTTGTTAAGGGTTTAGCAGCTAGGCCTGAAGTTGAGAAGGTTGATTTGCTGACTCGATTAATTCAAGATCGACGGGTATCTTCAGATTATTCGACAACTTTTGAACCTATTGTTCCTGGTGCAAATATTATTCGACTACCATTTGGTCCTAAAAGATATTTAAGAAAGGAACTGTTGTGGCCATATTTGGATGATTTGGCAGATCAACTCGTCATTCGTCTTCAAGAGCAGGAATATTTGCCTGACTGGATTCATGCACACTACGCAGATGCTGGTTATGTCGGATCATTAGTTAGTAGGCGATTAGGAATTCCTTTAGTATTTACTGCTCATTCACTCGGCAGAGAAAAACAAAGACGCTTACTTGCAGCTGGTGTTGATCATGAGCAAATTGAAAATAATTATTCAATAAGTAGAAGAATAGAAGCTGAAGAATTAACACTTGCGCATTCCAATCTCGTAGTTACCAGTACTTATCAAGAGGCAGGTGAACAATATGCTCGATATGGAAATTATGTTTTTGATTGTGCAGAAGTTGTTCCTCCAGGTGTTGATTCCATCAGATTCCACCCTTCTTACTCGAAGCCTGAAACTTCTCAGGTAGAAGATATAGTTTCCCCTTTTCTTAGACAACCATCTTTGTCTCCTTTGTTAGCTATCTCTAGGGCTGAACGCCGTAAAAATATTCCTGCGTTAGTGGAAGCTTTTGGAAGGTCTAATGTTTTAAGGAATCGTCATAATTTAATTCTTATACTTGGTTGCAGAGAAGATCTTAGGCAATTAGATAAACATCAAAGAGAAGTTTTTCAACAAGTTTTTGATTTAGTAGATCGTTATAATCTATATGGCTCTGTTGCGTATCCAAAGTATCATCGTAGAGATCAAATTCCTGCAATCTATAGATGGGCTGCTTTTAAAAAGGGATTATTTGTTAATTCAGCATTAACAGAGCCATTTGGATTGACACTGCTAGAGGCAGCAGCTTCTGGCTTGCCAACTGTTGCCACAGATGATGGAGGTCCTAGAGATATTCTTTCTCGATGCGAGAATGGATTATTAGCAGATGTTACTGACTTAGATGCATTGCAAGATGCATTAGAGCAGGCTGGTTCAGATGTACAAAAGTGGCATTCTTGGAGCAAAAATGGTGTGGAAGCTATTAGTAAACATTTCAGTTGGGATGCCCATGTATGTCGTTATTTGGCCTTAACTCAGAAGCATATCGACAAATCTATTCGTCAAAGCTTACCTGCAAATTCAGTCAGACCAAAAAATTTCTTAGGAAAAAAGATCTTGTTTTTAGACTTGGATACAAGTTGTAGTTATTCTGAATATGATGACTTTTCTTTATTCAGACAAAAATTCGAAGCTTTAAATAAAGATGAATTTTGTGGATTAGGAGTATTTACTGGCCGTTCTATTAAGGCAGCTAGATATATTTACTCACAATTAAGATTACCTAATCCCCGTGTTTGGATCACAAGAGCTGGATCTGAAATATTTTATGAATCTGAAGAATATTCAGATACTAGATGGGAATCTTTTATTAGTGATAAATGGAACAGAGTTGCTGTCGAAAAAGCATTGAAAGATTTAAATCAATATTTAGTTTTGCAAGATAATGATCAACAGGGTCCTTATAAAGTTAGTTATATTTTACAAGAGTCTGGAAAAAATATTTTACCATTAGTACGTAAAAGATTACGGGAACGATCACAATCGGCAATGCCTCATCTTAGATGTCATTGGTATTTGGATGTACTTCCTTTAAGGGCCTCTAGAACTGAAGCAATTAGATATCTTTCTATTCAATGGGGCATCTCTCTTGAAAAAATGTTTGTTGTAGCAAGCCAACATGGTGATGCAGAATTAATAACAGGCTTAACTTCTACATTAATCCCCGCAGAACATGATCCTTGCTTAGAGCCTTTTAAATCTCAACAACGAGCTTTCTTTTCCTCAAGATCTCATGCAAAAGGTCTTATTGATGGTTTGAATCACTACAGATTTTTTCAAAATCGCTAATACTAATCTTTAAATTTCATTCCTTTAAATCATCTGGCATAATTCTTAGTTGTTTAAAAGGACTTTCTTCACTTATAAATCCCCATGAATCAAAAATATTTGGATCTTTATGTGTAATCAGTTGTTTTTTTGATTTTTTCCTAAGTTCAAACCCTTGAGCTGCCATTTTTCTCATTAACTTTGCAGCTTCCTCAAATCTTGAAGCCATCGCTTCTAGGCTTTTACAATCGTTAGTTAGCCCTGTCTCTTTCCAAGTGAAGTACGTCATAATCTTAACTTGTTAGTAAATCGATGTCGTCGTTAATAAACCTATGACTACTAATGCTATTGAGGCTAACCAAAAGCGAAAAACTAGAATTTCTTCATTTATGCCAATTAGTTCAAAATGATGGTGGAGAGGAGCCATTTTGAAAATTCGATGGCCTTGTCCTTGAGTTCGCTTAGTTACTTTAAATACTAATACTTGAATAATTACGGACAGAGATTCAATTACAAAAACACCTCCCATAATGAGTAAAGCCCAGAGGCTGTCAGAAATGAGTGCAGTCGCAGCTAAGCAAGCTCCCATTGCTAATGAACCTGTATCTCCCATGAATATCTTTGCGGGATGATGGTTTTTTGAAAGAAACCCTAGCCATGCTCCAGCCATGCTTATACAGAATCCTGCTAACACAGGATCTCCACTGTTTTCGCGAAGTATTAGTTGTATTGCTAGTCCTAGAAAAACAAGAGCACCGCAACCACTAGCAAGTCCATCGAGACCATCAGTAAGGTTAGTAGCATTGCTTTCAGCTAAGAAAACAAATAATGCTAAAGGCCATATGAGAATTCCTACAGGTATGGTTATATTTAAAGGTAGGGAAATTGTAGAGCTAATCCAACCGTTATAGCCAGCAAAAATAATGAATAGTAAAGCAGCAATTGTTTGTAAAATGATTTTTTTTCTCGCTGTTAGGCCAAGATTTTTTTTCCCAGCAATACTTTGCAAATCATCGACCCCTCCAATAAACATAAATGCAAGTGTTGTACAACTTATAGCTAGTAATCGAATATCATTGCCCTCATTGGCGGATATTAGACCTCCAACAATTAGACCTACAGGAACAATTATAAGGCCACCCATTGTTGGAGTACCTGATTTTTTCCCATGGTTTGCAGGGCCTTCTTCCCGTATAAATTGACCAATTTCTATTC
>QCFS01000017.1 GCA_003278365.1 Prochlorococcus sp. AG-363-M17
GAGACAAAGGTCGATGTTCGTATTGATCTTGATGGGAAAGGTATGTGTGATGTCTCTACTGATATTGCATTCCTAGACCATATGCTTAACCAACTATCTAGTCATGGTCTTTTTGATATAAACATCACCGCAAAAGGTGATACACATATCGACGACCATCACACAAATGAAGATGTGGGAATCGCCTTGGGACAAGCTCTTTCACAAGCTCTAGGCAAAAGAAAAGGTATAAATCGATTTGGCCATTTCGTTGCCCCACTAGATGAAGCTTTGGTTCAAGTAGCCCTTGATTGTTCAGGGAGACCCCATCTAACTTATGAACTGGAAATCCCCTCACAACGCATAGGGTCCTACGACACAGAATTGGTAAAAGAGTTTTTTGTCGCTCTTACTAATAACTGCGGAATGACTCTGCACATTAGGCAACTTACAGGAGTCAATTCTCACCACATTGTAGAAGCCTGTTTTAAAGCATTCTCAAGAGCACTAAGAATGGCTATTGAATTAGATCCAAGAAGAGAAGATCAAGTCCCTAGCAGCAAAGGGCTACTTGAACAAGCTGGTAGCCAACATTAATTTCTACTCACCAATAAGGCTCATCACAATTCCTCAATCTTTTTGCGAGGATTAGAGCTCTATTGCAATTAATTTGAGTGCAAGCCTCCCGAAAAGATTCTGCCAATACTGCTCAAAAAGACTTTGATCGCGAAGACTGGGCGAGTGCATACCAAAATGTTCAGTTCGAGCTGACCAACCAGTCTTTACAAGTTTCCAAGGGGGTTATCCCTTCTGATCTTTGCGGAACTCTCTATAGGAATGGCCCGGGACAAATGGAAAGGGATGGTCAATGGATCCATCATCCTTTTGATGGGGATGGAATGATCGTTGCTGTGAATTTCAAGAATGGAAAGGCATTTATGACCAATCGCTTTGTCAGGACAAAGGCCTGGGAAGAAGAACAGCAATCGGGGAAATTCCTTTATAGAGGTGTATTTGGGACCCAGAAACCAGGAGGCTTTTTTGCAAACGCTTTTGATATAAGGCTCAAAAATATTGCGAATACAAATGTAATTCGACTCGGAAATGATCTTCTCGCTTTATGGGAAGCAGCTGGTCCTCATGCTTTAGATCCATGCACTCTTGAAACGAGAGGTTTATCAACACTCAATGGAGTCCTTGAAAAAGAAGAGGCATTTAGTGCTCATCCAAGATTTGACCCAGGTCATCACGGCTATCCGATGATGGTCACTTTTGGAGTAAAAACAGGGCCCACCAGCACCATCAGGTTAATGGAATTTGCTACACAAGGTGAGAAGATTGGCCAACTACTTAGTGATCGAAAAGACAACTTTAGTGGCTTTGCTTTCTTACATGATTTTGCAATTACTCCAAATTGGGCTGTATTTTTACAAAATAGTATTTCTTTTAATCCGATACCTTTCATTCTGGGTAAGAAAGGTGCTGCACAATGCTTATCTTCCAAACCTTCTGAACAATCAAAATTATGGATAATCCCTAGAGAGTCAGGACAGTTCAAAGGTAAGGAAGCAAAAACCTTTAATGCTCCGCCAGGTTTTGTTTTTCATCATCTAAATGCTTGGGAAGAAGGTGAAGAAATCGTCCTGGATAGTATTTATTACGCAGACTTTCCCTCAATAGGTCCCGAGCAAGATTTTCGCCTTATCAACTTTGATCTTATTCCTGAAGGGCAACTAAAAAGATGCAGAATAAATATCTCAAACAATACTATGCGTACCGAAGTCATTAGCAAACAGTGCTGTGAGTTTGCAATGGTCAATCCATCTTTAGTTGGCATGAAAGCTTCCTATGGGTGGATGGCTACATCAGAATGCAAACAAGGCAATGGGCCGCTCCAGGCAATCAAGAAAATAGATTTCAATACTGGCAAAGAATTGCTTTGGAGTGCTGCACCTAAAGGTTTCTTAGGAGAGCCATTGATGGTCAAAAGTCAATTAGCCAAGTCCGAAGATGATGGATGGGTAATCGTTTTAGTTTGGAATAGTGTCAGGCGTGCTACTGACCTTGTGATTTTAAATGCAAAAACACTCATTCTCCAGGCCACGATAGAGATGCCTATAGGAGTCCCATATGGTCTACATGGATCTTGGATTAAGAGTTAATCCCTTTTATGGAAGTTAAAATAAAAGCTGCAATAACAACATTTCTCATATCATTTATATCTAAGAGGTAGAAGTTGAATCAATGATAAGTTTATCTAAAGATGCCTCAAGCAATCTAAAGGCTTTTCCTCGATGACCAAAGTCTCTCTTCTGTTTATTAGACATCTCTGCATAAGTGATACCTAAAGATGAAACTTGAAAAATGGGATCATAACCAAAACCTCTATTACCTGCTGGAGTCAAAGTTATCGAACCTTGTGTAACACCTTCAACCTCTATCAAGACCTGTCCTACTTCAGAAGCAATACAAATGGCTGCGGTAAAGTATGCACTGCGATCATTAATGCCCTCTAATTCATATAAAAGACGAGCTATTCTTGCTTGATCATTTGATGCATATCTTGCAGAGAAAACTCCAGGGGCTCCTCCCAAAGCTTTCACCGAAAGGCCTGAGTCATCGGCTATAGCAAGGCTGTTTGTTTCTTTAGCTACTGCAATAGCTTTAATTCGTGCATTCTCAGCAAAGGTATTTCCAGTCTCCTCCACTTCAAATGTTTTAGGCTGCGAGACAAGATTCACTGGTAAAGAAGAAAATAAATTCCTAAACTCACGAATCTTCCCATCATTTCTACTAGCTAAAACTAGTCTTTTTTTATGAGAATTGTCAGCCTTCATTCTGCTAATGCAAATTCCTTTGCCCATTGAAGGGCTTCCAACGCTTTATCTCTAGTAGGAGCTTCACAGTAAAGTCTTAGTAACGGTTCTGTTCCTGAAAAACGCATCATCAACCAATAGCAAGGGCCTAGTCGCAACTTCACTCCATCAATAAGGCTTACTTCTTTTACTGACTGGTCGGCGACTTTTAAAGGTGGCTTATCTTTCAATAAAGTCTCTAGCCTTTTTCTTGTATTCATATTTGCGAGTCTGATATCGATTCTTTCGTAATAACTTTTCGCACCTAAATCATTTTCCAATGAAGACATATAAGAGCCAAGAGGCGATCCTCTCTCAGCTAAAGCTTTGAGAAGTAGTAATCCTGCATACAAAGCATCTCTTTCAGGCAAGTGTGTCCCAAAACCAACCCCGCCAGACTCCTCCCCTCCAAGCAAAACTTCACCTGCAATCATTTCTGCTGCTATGTACTTAAATCCCACAGGAAGCTCTACAACATTTCGGCCAATAGACTTAGCCATCAGGCTGATCAAATCTGATCCACTAACTGTCTTAACTACAGATCCAGGCAAATCCTTTGCCCTCCCGAGATAGTCAACCAATAAAGGGATTAACACCTGAGTGCTACAAAAACGGCCGTTCTCATCAACAGCAGCAATCCGATCCCCATCCCCATCAAAAGCCAATCCTATTGTCAGCTGTCCTGATGCATTCGATGCTTTAACTCTCTCAACTAGCTCTGTCAAATACTCAGCGAGGGGTTCCGGTGGATTCCCACCAAAAAAAGCATCACGCTCAAAACGTATTTCTTCAACAAGATCATCTGCATCCTCATCTAGAGCCAATAGTTCACTAACACATCCAGAAGCAGCGCCATGCATTGAATCAACAATCACTTTCAATTTCAATTCTCGTAAACGTTTCACCAAGTCAGGGATATTGAGCTTTCTACGTAATCCCTCAAGATGTTCTAACCGACCATCAAAACGTTCTGTCGCAGCCTCTATTGATACGTTTTTTACTCCAGCCAAAAGTCTTTCTTCAACAGCCTTAGTGAAATCTCCTTCTACTGAGCCACCAAATGGACCTTTGATTTTGAGTCCCAACCATTCAGGAGGATTATGACTAGCAGTAACAACAAGAGCCCCTAGGGCCTTCCTCTCGAACACAGCCCAACTACATGCGGGAGTTGGTAAAGGAGTGCTTGCAAGAAGTGGTTCCAAATTTGAGCCGCGCACAGCTGAAGCGATTGCTTGAGCAATTTCAGGGGCCATAAATCTACGATCGAAACCTATTACTACTGTTCGGCTTTTCATATCTTCAGGCGCACGGAAAGCAAGCTCTTGGGAAGCTGCTGATGCAACGGCCAAAAGTCTTTCCATAGTTATGTCCACTGCTAAAACACCTCGCCAACCATCTGTCCCAAATTCAATAGGAGCAGCGGCCAACCGTAATGAATCTGAAGCCATGAGTCTTTGAGTACTAAGAGAAGAAGGTTTTGGCCTATGGAGATTTAATGTCTGGACATGGGTGAATATCCATCTACACCAAAAGTACTAACAGACCGACTTCTGCGCAGTTGGGTTAGATGTCGTCGCAAAGCTTGGCTTGATTGTTACGAAGATGGAACAAAGCGCCTATGGACAGCGCACCGATCATTGCAACTTGATCAACAGCAACGCAACTTCTCGGCATTGCTCAACGAAATACCTCGCAAAGGGTTAAGTGCACTTCAAGAAGGGCAGCGAGCAGTTGTTGGTCTAAGGATTAAGTCCAATGATCATATTGGCAATCTTTTAGAAGTTCATCCTCCACTCCTTCTTCGAGTAAAAGGTAAATGCAAATGGGGCAAATTCTCTTACACCCCTGTGATGTCTCGCCAAGGTCATCGAATCACAAGAGAACATCGCCTTGCCTTATCCATGGCAGGCAAGTTACTTAGTACTCTTCAAAATTCTTATGTTAAATATGGCCTAGTCATAGGACGCAAGGGGGCGAGCATCGAAACAGAAAAGGTTCTTTTGACAAAGAATCTTGATAATCAACTATCAAAAGCATTGTCAAAAATAAATGCTGATCTTCACAAACAAACGCCTCCTCCCATTACAACTGACAGAAAAAAATGCTCTCTCTGCTCCTGGAGAGGGCTCTGCAATGCTGAGGCAGCTGAGAAAGGATATTTAAGCGAAGTAAGTGGTATAGGCCAACGAAGGAGCGAGATTTTGAAAGAACTTGGAATCAAAGACTTAGAAGAATTAGCCAAGTCAAACCCTCAAGATCTAAGGAGGAAATTAATTTCTTTTGGAGAACAACATTGTGAATTAGCTGAAAAATTTATCTTTCAAGCGAAGGTCCAATGTGCGAACAATCCCCAAAGACTAAAGTTTTCAAAAGTGATCCCTGAAATATCAACTGCTCCTGGAGTCTTGTTATACGACATTGAATCCGACCCGGACGAGAAAGATGATTTTCTCCATGGTTTTCTAAAACTCAGCAAGAATGATGAAGGAGATTTTAACATCGAAAAAAGCAGATATCATCCTCTTTTACTAATTCAAGAACCAGGAAAGTCAAACATCTATGCATGGAAAAGAATTAAAAATCTAATCTTCAAATATCCCAATTGGCCTATCCTTCATTATGGAGAAACTGAAGCCATCTCACTTTTGCGAACAGCTAATACGCATGGGGCCTCACAGTACGAGATCAATCAAATCAGAGAAAGACTTGTTGATGTACACCTAAGGATCAAAGAAAATTGGTGTTTACCAATCTCAAGCTATAGTCTCAAAAGTGTTGCGACATGGATAGGCTTCAGATGGAGCAAAGAAAGAGTTAATGGAGCAAGAGCCCTTCTATGGTGGAGAAATTGGCGCGGAGGCGGGCCAAAATGTCGTGGAAACATAAATTCTTTAAAGTGGATTTTCCAATATAATTACGAAGATACTCTCGCTACTTGGGCAGTTGCTTTATGGCTAATCAAAGAAGATGAAAAATTAAACTAAGTCAAGCTAATCAAAGTCCGTAGGCTTAGAAAAGCTAATAGGTTGAGAAATATTTAATTTCCTATTACCTTCATATGTATACAAGTCATTCTCTAACAATGATTGTCTTCTAACTATTGCAAGACCGATACTACTTCCATTGGAATCGATCTGTTTTGAAGAGGTGATAAAACCAGCTTTATAAGAAGTGTGCTCATCAGAATTCTTATTAATCAGAGTCTCACCAGGATTAGCACTAGCAGGGGATTTCCAAAATCTAAGTTGTTGTTTTAGGCTTCCTGCTCTAATAATCTTTGAAATGGATTCCTGGCCTAAATAGCACCCTTTATTCAAGCTCACGAGATTAGCCAAACCAAGTTCAAAAGGGTTTGTCTCACCATTCAGTTCCTGTGGGTGAGAAGGAAAACCCTGGTAAATCTTCCATATCTCAATCTCATCATCAGAAGCTTTAGCGATTTCGCCAAGATCTTCATTCTTTTTCTCATTTAACCATATAAAATTGGTTCGATAAGAATGCAACTTGGAAATTTCCTGAAGTCTCCTTTTTTGATCTAAAGGCTTTATTTGTATTTTATCTGCAGGGAAAATAATATTCGAAAAGCCATTACGAACATCTTCAGAGTTTCCTGACAAAACAAGTACTTCGGCGCCTTCTTTAAACAAACTAATCTCTAGCAAGGCTTTTACCCTTGCTGAAGAATCAAGCCAACAACTTTGAACAATTTCCTGGTTACAGAGATTGTTGAAATCTGTAGTTGTCTGACCCTGTAAAAAAGCCTTAGTCCCTTCCCCTTCAAGGCGAATCAGAGGAAATGTTTGGTCCCAAATTAAAGATTTTTGATTACTCATCAGCCATTCTCTTTGCCCGGTTGGAAATTTCATTCAAAGAAAAGATGCTCATAAGCTCTAAACCTTCTCTACTCATAAGAGATTCTGCTCCTTCTTCACGGTCAACAATCGTAACTACACGTGAAATGAGATAGCCCGCCTCTCTGAGCTTAAAAACTGCCTTCAAAGACGATCCACCCGTAGTCACCACATCCTCTAGAACTGTGATTTTCTTACCTGGCTGAGGCAAAGGACCCTCCAGCCAGGCAGCGGTGCCATGCCCCTTAGCCTCTTTACGGACAATCAGCGCATCCAACAACCGATCAGATTGAGCTGCAAGCATTGCAACTCCACTTACAAGAGGATCCGCACCTAAAGTGAGGCCAGCAACAGCCATCGCATCAAATTCAACATTCTCAAGCAAAACTTGACTCAACAAAGCAAGTCCATGACCGCTCAGGCTAACCGGCTTGCAATTCACATAATGTTGACTACGACGACCAGACGAAAGAGTAAATTCACCATGCCTATAGGCATCTCGAGCAATAAGAGCAAGTAACTCTTCTCGCATCTCTTGCATTTGAATAGTTGACATGCTCATTAGTAATAGTCAATCTTAAAAATGATTCAATTAGTTTGAGGCTTAGTGAATCCCTATATTCACCTAATAGGCCTTCTCTATCATCTCTATGGTGGGGCAGCCAAGACTTAGGGGGTCTAGCAATCTGGTGAATGCACCAAACTCATAATTTGGCTAAGGCGAGTTCGATCCTCGCGACCCCCATTCATTCCTGTAAATGATTTTTCTAATACTAGGTATTTTGATCGCCCTCCCGGCTTTTTTTGGGGCTGGTGAAGTAGCCCTTCTGAGACTTCGACCCAGTCGTGTTCAAGGCCTTGTGGAGGAAGAGAAGTCTGGTGCTAATTCCATTTTTCGACTACAGCATCGTCTAAAGCGAGCCTTAATGGTCTCTCAACTTGGAGGAACTTTATCTCTCGTGGCAATAGGTTGGATTGGCAATGGTTTTGCTCATGATTGGTGGACAGCGACTGATCGTTTTAATGGATTAAGAGATGTTTTCGTATTCCTAACTCTCGTAATCCTTTCAACTCTTCTTTCAGGTCTTATACCTAAAGCGCTAGTCCTAAATCAACCTGAATACGCAGCTCTAAGACTTGCGCCTCTACTCGAATCAGTCATGAGGGGGCTATCACCCTTACTGGGTTTCATTGAGGCTATTGCATCTTTATTGCTTCGCCTAATTGGTCTAACTGCAAAATGGGATGAACTTGTGCCAGCTCTATCTGCAGGAGAGTTAGAGAAGTTGATTGAGACTGGAGGCGTAACAGGCCTCAAGCCTGATGAAAGAAACATCCTTGAAGGGGTCTTTGCCCTGCATGACACTCAAGTTAGAGAAGTCATGATTCCACGTTCTGGAATGGTCACATTGCCATATGAAGTGAGTTTTTCAGAACTAATGAAAGCTGTCCATCACACTCGCCATGCTCGTTTTATCGTTATCGGCGAGTCTCTTGATGACGTAAGGGGCATTCTTGACTTAAGGCATTTAGCAGAACCCATATCAAAAGGGCAAATGCAACCAAATTCTCCTCTATCCCCTTATTTACAACCTGCTCCCAAAGTTCTTGAGACCAGAACGTTAGCTGAACTTTTACCAAAAATTAAAAGCGGAGAACCTTTTTTGCTTGTTGTTGATGAGCATGGAGGTACAGAAGGCCTCGTAACTGCAGCAGACCTCACAGGTGAAATTGTCGGGGATGAGCTTGAAGCCAAGGAAAATCAACCAGTTCTTCAACCGCAAGAGGGGCACAAGGGGAAATGGTTTGCTGCGGGAGATCTTGAGATCATTGAACTAAATCGACAACTGAACCTTGAGTTACCAGAAGCAGATGACCATCACACCCTTGCGGGCTTCCTGCTCGAGAAACTCCAACATGTTCCTACCCCAGGTGAAAAATTACATTTTGAAGACCTCGAGTTTGAAATTACAAGAATGAGCGGTCCTCGTATTGAACAGGTTCGACTTATCCTGAATAAAGAAGATCCCTCTGAGACCTGATCAACGATAATTCAACTACCAAATTAGTTACCGTTCTCATGAAGAGCGCAATGCTTCCTGTAAAAGTTGGTGTTATAGGTATAGGCAACATGGGTTGGCATCATGCTCGTGTTCTTAGCCTGCTCAAAGACGCAGAATTAATTGGGGTCGCCGATCCAGATCCAGCAAGAGGAAGTCTTGCTATTGAACAATTTGGCTGTAGATGGTTCGCAGACTATCGCGACTTGCTGGCAAAAGTTGACGCAGTTTGCATTGCAGTCCCAACACTTCTACATCACAGAGTTGGCATGGATTGCTTGGAAGCTGGAAAACACGTATTAATCGAGAAACCTATTGCGGCAAGCCAAGACGAAGCCGCAGCACTTATTAACGCTTCCAATAAATCTCAAAGAATCTTGCAAGTAGGTCATATTGAAAGATTTAATCCAGCATTTCGTGAATTAATCAAAGTCGTAGCAAATGAAGAAGTAGTAGTCCTTGAGGCCAGAAGGCATAGTCCTCATGCAGACAGAGCCAATGATGTTTCTGTAGTTCTTGATCTAATGATTCATGATCTTGACTTAGTCCTCGAACTCGCGAATGCTCCTGTGGTTCGTTTAGCAGCTGTTGGAGGACGCAGTGCAGAAGGTCCTCTTGATTATGTCAATGCGACCCTCGGATTCAACAATGGAGTGGTTGCTAGCCTTACTGCAAGCAAAATGAGTCACAGAAAAATAAGAAACCTAAGTGCTCATTGTCGAGATAGCTTGGTTGAGACCGATTTCTTGAACCATACCTTGCATATTCACCGTCGAGCTCATGAATGGTATTCAGCTGATCATGGTGAATTGTTATACCGCAATGATGGCTTTGTAGAGGAAGTCAGTACAACATCTATAGAACCTCTTTATGCCGAACTGGAACATTTTCTCCAATGTGTGACGGGTGAAGGAACTCCTGCTGTAGATGGACAACAAGCCTCTAGAGCACTTCAACTCGCGGATCTTATTGAACAAGCAGTCGAGACTCCAGGGAAAGGAGTTTCATTGTCCGAATCCATATAATGCTGCTCTTCTTCTCTCGAAAAAATTCTCCATCTAGAACTTAAGAAACAGATATGGCCATTGGAAGGCCCAGCAATTGCAACAGATTGAGCATTCTCGGCTTACCTGTTGATGTTTGCAGCGATTTTTTAAATGAAGCAGTAACACTTCATCGAACTGGCGGAGGGCAAATCGTGACATTAAATGCTGAAATGATCATGACCGCAAAAGCAAATCACAACCTCGAAGCCGCAATCAGAGAAGCAAAACTAATCGTCCCAGATGGCGTAGGTGTGGTTTGGGCTCTTAGATCACAAGGTATAACTGTCCCTCGCATCCCAGGTATAGAACTAGCTCAATCACTTTTGGCGCATGCAGAATCGAATAGGTGGAAAGTCGCCTTAATTGGATCTGCACCAGAAGTAATGGAACAACTGATTAAAAAATTATTGGAGGATCTACCTAATCTTCATATAGCTACTGCTATCCATGGTTACCAAAGCAAACAAGACTGGGAATCACTTGAAAGAAGTCTTCAAGAGTGTCTCCCTGATTTAGTTCTTGTTGCATTAGGAACTCCAACTCAAGAGCTTTGGTCCAATCGAGTCTGCAAAGTCAGCTCAGGCCTATGGATTGGAGTAGGGGGGAGCTTTGATATATGGGCAGGTACTAAAAACAGAGCACCCAAATGGATGCTGAGAATGCACTTTGAATGGCTTTATCGACTTGTCAAGGAGCCGAAGCGGTGGAAAAGGATGCTTTCTCTGCCAGCGTTTGTACTAGCAGTAATGAGTCAGCCTAAACACCATCCAAATTGATTTTTACTTGAACCCTACAGCTGCTTGCCAAACAAAAACTAGTAGGAAGAAGCCTATGGGAATAAGTGGAAGTACATCTACTGTTGGTGCAAACGCCTGATAGGCCTCAGGTAGTTTGGCCAGCAAGTCAATAGTCAAGGCGCCCATTCCTAAAGAATAAATCTGCTTTCCATGGACCCTACCACGTGTAGCGAGCAGAAGAGCTCATATCCCAAGGAGCGAAATCCTCTGCAAAACAACCATCACTGATAGCCTTCTCAATTGCGGTTGTAAATCGAAGTATATGAGTGAGATTATGAAGACTTAAAAGTGTTAAACCAAGAAGTTCTTCACTCCTTATCAAATGGTGCAAATAAGCCCTGGTGTGATTTTTACAAGCAAAGCATTTGCAACTCGGGTCTAGAGGTTTGTGATCATTCCGAAAACGAGCATTTCGCAAATTCCACCGCTCTCCTCTTACTAGGGCAGTGCCGTGCCTCCCAAGTCGTGTAGGCAAAACGCAATCGAAAAGATCAATTCCATTTGCAACTGCTATTGAAATCTCTCTTAAAGTACCAATTCCCATCAAATATCTAGGTTTGTTTCTGGGGAGGAGTGGCGTGACATATCTAACAATTTTGTGCATTTCATTAATAGGCTCCCCAACGCTGACACCACCAATCGCTATACCTGGGAGATCAAAACTGCTAACAACCTCTGCACTTGCTTTCCTTAAATCAGTAAAACAACCTCCTTGAACAATCCCAAATAAAGCTTGATTATCTCGAGTATGAGAATTAACGCATCTTTCGAGCCAGCCATGCGTTCGATTGCATGCTGATTCCACGTCATTCCTATCGGAGGGAAAGGGTGGACACTGATCAAAAGCCATTGCGATATCAGAACCTAATGCCATCTGGATTTCTATAGCCTTCTCTGGTGTCAATTCAATCTCTCTACCGTCTCTAGGGCTCTTAAAGAGAACTCCGTGATCATCAATTTTGCTCAGTTTGGCAAGGCTAAACACCTGGAACCCCCCCGAATCAGTAAGAACTGGTCCATGCCAACCCATAAACTTATTGATTCCTCCAGCAGCCTGAACAACTTCTTCTCCTGGTTGCAGATGCAAATGAAAAGTATTTGCCAAGAGCATTTGAGCACCAGTTTCTATAAGTTGGTCAGAACTAATGCCTTTTACAGTTCCCAATGTCCCTACTGGCATAAAACGAGGGGTTCTTACTGAGCCATGTGGGGTCATTAAGCAACCAACACGAGCATTGGTATTAGGACATTGAGAACTAATCTGAAACTCAAACATGAGGAAGATGGCTTTTCATAGCGTTTGGCCACAATGCTTCTTTACCGAGAATGCTCAAAGGACTTACCTTTGGGCTGCATAAAAAATCAGAATCAGAAAGTGTAAAAAATGAAAACTTGGCTAAGGGATTTATCCGGAGCTTGGATCTTTTACACCATTTTTCCAAGATTCCCATGCTTAAAGCCTAGCTTTAAGCGAATTGCTCGCTTCGGTCCTTGGATCGGTCTAATAATAGGAAGTCTTCAGGCCTTTATATGGTTTTTGTTGACCTCGCTTCACTGGCCAACAACATCAATATCCCTTGGAGTTATAGCATTTAGCATTTTAGCAACAGGAGGGCTCCATTTTGATGGGCTTATGGACACTGCTGATGGCCTTGCAGCAGGTAACTCAAGGTGTTTAGAAGCTATGGACGATAGCAGAGTAGGCGCAAGTGGAGTTCAGGCATTATTACTAATGGCTTTACTTCAAATTTCGGCACTAATAAAACTCAATAACATGTCATTATTTGCCCTGCCAATCGCTTCTTTCTGGGGTCGATGCGCTCCTTTATTAGCCATCAGTCGTTTTAAATATCTACGTAACAGAGGAACTGCTTCTTTCCATAAAGGATACATTAAAGGATGGAAAGATTTCGTCCCAGCAGTTATTGGTTTTGCGGTACTTTGCACTGGTTTTATATTAATTAATAGCAAATTGACTGCAAGTATTATATTTGCATTAACCATAGGAATCTTGCCAACAATAATCATACCGGAATCATTAGGTCGGCGCCTAGGAGGACACACGGGAGATAGTTATGGGGCAACAGTTGTACTAGTAGAAACTTCGTCTCTAATCATCTCTGCTTTGTTCCTAGAGACAATCTGACCCTAAACGCATTTCCCTTACTTGGTAGAGACGAGTCACATTTACTAGGCGGAATAACAAGCTCTAGCGATGCTCCAATTTTTTCAGCCAACTCTCTACCTAAAGCAAGTCCAATTCCACTACCTGGCTTACTCTTAGTAGCTTTTCCCCGAAAACCTTTATCAAAGATTTTCGCTCTTTCATCTTGAGGAATCTCAGTTCCAGTATCCCAAACACATAATCCATCTTCGTCAAGACTTAACCCTACAGATATTCCTGAGGGGCTATATCTAAAAGCATTCTCGAGAAGATTAGCCACAATTTCAACTACTAACCCATTGTCAATAGAACACAACTCACTTGTCCATTCAGGCCACCTAGATGGACCAAGCCATTTACGAGATTGAAGGCTTGCCGTCACTGCTGCCCTATCAACTAAAGGCGCCAATAATCCTTTAAAAGTCAAGTCCTCTTGAGACGATAAGGGAGGCAGCATTAATGGTGCCTGAGAATCTTCTCTGGTCTGTTGATTCAAAGTACCAATAAGGTCCAATCCAGATATATATCGATCTAATTGAGCTTGCTCAGTGAGCAACCCTTCGACTAACTTTCGATTCCTATTCTCTGGCCCCAATCGTCTTAGTAGAAGCTCTGCATAAGTTCGGAGTGCTGACAAAGGGTTCCTAAGCTGATGCACCATCAAACTCATTTGATGACGTTGCTGTGAAAGCTCATCAAGCAGCTTTGTCCTTTCAAATTCAAGACTTATGCAATTAGTTAGGACAAAAGCCGTTGCTTGAAGACGTCTATCAAGAGATTCTGGCCAACTAGCAAGCGAAGGCAAGCACTCTGCTCTTAATACTCCAAGCAATAGCTCTCCCTCTTGCAGTGGATACCAGCGTCTAACAGAAGAAGGCGCTCTTAAATCTGGATCAGATTCCACCGGGGGGAGAGCCTGTCCAGTAATCGGCCATTCCCCAATCGCTTCAAGAGTAGGAGCCTCATTATCACTTGCTTTGGCTATATAAACGACAAGATGCTGCAACTTCTCCTCAGCCTGAAAGGAGCTTAGTTGCTTCTCGACGAGATTCAGGAAGCGATTAGAAAACTCCATAAGGAAAGGATTCAGACTGAAGTCAAAGGATGTGGATGGCTTGGGAGAGAAACTTGAAAAATCAGAAAAAAGTATTAAGATATTGATGTTGGCCAAATGAAACGCTGTTCGTTAGGCATGTGCTTAGCGGCGCCATGGCAGAGGATGCACAAAAAGTGCTATCAAAGCTACAGCAGAGGAAGATTAATCCCTTGCTGGAAGCCGGTCCAAGACCAACTCAGTGGCAGATGACCTTGTAAGGCATAACTGCTTGTGAAAACTTTTTTCTCTGAGACCTTACAAAAAGCTCATCCCTTATTCAAACGATCCCTCTCTCCCCCAAATAGGAGCATTAAAAAAATGTCTAAAAAGCGCAAACGTATTAGCCGCAGAAGACTCGCAGGCCAAAGAGTTTTAGCACATGTTCCTACTTACCATCTGGAGACAGGCGACCATAAGCCCGTTACAGCAGCCCGACGATATATCGCTGAAGCCGGTCTCAGATCACCCGCGCTTGTTAATGTGCGACGCAACGAACACACAACCGATAAGTTCTTCTGGGGAGAAAAGGGTCTTTTCAGTGCTCAATATGCTGAAGAAAACCATTTCCTTTTCCCTTCCCTAAGAAACATTGTTGATTCAGTAGGCGAAGACAGCATGTTTGAAGGCCTTGAACTGACATCAGATGATTGGGAAGAAATAGAAGAATATGAATACGCCTTTGTATAGATAACAGTCAATTTTTTACTAACCAACTTGCAATTTGTTGGGAAATTAGCGGAATAATTTCTAGAGGGATCGTATGGCCACCCTCAAAGCTATTCAATACAAAGTCACCGCTTTGTGCTTTCAATAGCTTTGATAATTCTTGAGCGGCCTCATAAGGCACCACCTCGTCTATCAGACCATGAGTCAAAAGAATGGGCGGCATCGTTGTTGATGGCACCCACTCTGGATGTGGATAGCCACTACAAGAGACAACACCTGCTAGTGGTAATTCAGTAGCTGCAGAAATGGCCATTGCTGCCCCTTGAGAAAAACCCAACAGAAAAGTTTTTTCTATAGGGATTTCAGTATTAAGGGCAAGACCTAACAAACGTAATTTAAGGCTTGCGACAGCATTCGGTACTGCTTGCCAGTCAGGGGGGAAAAGTCCATACCATTGTCTTCCTTGACCAGTTGGATGCTCATGGGGAGCGCGCAGAGAAATTAATTCCCATGGGATATTGGTGGCATTTACAAGCTCTTCACCTAGAGGGAGCAGATCCTCCATATCAGCTCCCCACCCATGAAGAAGAACTAACCGATAAGAAGCTCCTGGTGAAGTTTGTCTAACAAGATCTTGAATCACAACAAGCATCCTATGACTGATGATTAGGTTTACTCATTAAAAGAACCTCTCCATTCAAATATGGCTCCTTTTGCCTTGTTGAGCGTCTCCGATAAAAGTGGCCTAGTGCCATTTGCTAAAACCCTCCACGAAAAATATGGTTACCAGCTCCTTTCAAGCGGAGGCACCGCAAAGGTTCTTGAAGGAGCAGGACTATCAGTAATTCGTGTCAGTGATCACACAAAATTTCCTGAAATTCTTGGAGGGAGAGTCAAAACTCTCCATCCAAGAATTCATGGTGGCATTCTTGCTAAACGAAAAGATCCTTCACATGAAGATGATCTAAAGCAACAAGATATTCTGCCAATTGAGATAGTTGTAGTTAACCTTTATCCCTTCAAAAAAACAATCGAAAAAGCTTCAGCCACATGGGATGAAAGTATTGAAAACATTGATATTGGAGGACCCGCTATGGTTCGCGCTGCGGCAAAAAACCATTCAGATGTTTCAGTCCTTACCAACCCAAGGCAATACACAGAGTTCTTAGATGCGCTTAGCCAAGGAAATGGAGTGACTACACAAGAAATTCGCAGCAAGCTTGCACTTCAAGCTTTTGAACATACAGCTGCCTATGACATAGCAATTAGTAAATGGATTGGATCACAAATTGAAGTAGATGTTTCTTCTCCCTGGCTTTCGGCTCTCCCTTTAAAACAACGTTTGCGGTATGGAGAAAATCCTCACCAAAAAGCTGCCTGGTATAGCAATCAAAATGCAGGGTGGGGTAGTGCAAAGCAATTGCAGGGCAAGGAGTTAAGTACCAATAATCTTCTAGACCTTGATGCAGCAATATGTTCTCTAAGGGAATTTGGATATGGAGAAAGCGGTTCAACCCCAGCCAGGCACTTTGCAGCAGTTGTGGTGAAACACACTAATCCTTGTGGCGTAGCCACGGGGGATGAACTTTCAGAGGCTTTTAATAAAGCACTAGATGGTGATCGAATTAGCGCTTTTGGAGGAATAGTAGCCCTAAATAAAATAGTGGATAGCTGCACAGCAGAAAATTTAGCCTCACTCTTTATCGAATGCGTTGTCGCACCAGGGTTCTCTTCTGAAGCAAGAGCAATACTTTCAAAGAAAAAAAACTTACGTTTATTAGAGTTACCACCTGAAGCAATTGACTCAGCTTCATCCTCTCATGTACGAAGCATTCTAGGAGGAGCCTTAGTACAAGAACTAGATAATGGGGCTCCTAACACACATTCATGGAGAGTAGTCACTGAAAAAATCCCAACCAAGGATCAAGAAGAAGATATGGATTTTGCATGGAGAGTCATCAGGCATGTTCATTCGAATGCCATTTTAGTAGCTAAAAATATGCAAACTTTTGGAATAGGTGCAGGGCAAATGAATCGAGTAGGGGCTGCAAAGTTGGCCCTTGAAGCTGCTGGAGAGAATGCAAAGGATTCAGTTCTTGCAAGTGATGGATTCTTCCCTTTTGATGATACTGTTCGTTTAGCAGCAAAATATGGGGTAAATGCAATTATTCAACCAGGAGGGAGCATTAAGGACGAAGATTCAATCAATGCATGTAATGAGTTTGGGATAACAATGGTATTAACTGGTATGCGTCATTTCCTTCATTGAGGATTAAACAAGTTAATTATAACAATCGATACCTAGGTAATAAACTAACTATTACCACTTAGTAAACCCATCAGATGAATAGAGATATTAGCTTCATTCAAGTACAACAAATTTAAGCTACTAAGTCTGCTTTTGTGGATAGTAAGTGATCTTATTAGTCTTCCTCGATGCAGACAATCTTCCTGGTCCAGAGCACAGAAAATAGAAGAAAATGGCAGCATATATTGCAGCAGGTTCAAATGCGTAGTTATGTGCATCCACTACAGCCAATGGGAAGCCTTCTAAACCTGTATCCAACAAGTGAAAGGGAATTGCAAATAACATTGTCGAAAGGAGTCCCAATGCAGAAAGTCTTGCAAAAACACCTATTGCGAGTCCAATAGGGCAAACAACCTGGGTGGCTGCTGCTGCAAAGGTCCAAATAATCGGATCACCAGGGAGGAACCCAAAGTATTTCCCAACTACAAATTCAGAGAAACCTTGTGGATCTTGAAATTTCTCTAGGCCGTGATGCACCATCATTACGCTAACTAAAATACGCAGAAGAAAAATCGCTAACTCACCAGTGATATTTACTGATCCTTGTGAAGAAGTGTTGTCCACAACCACCTCAACTCTCTGAGGGGCCGATGCGGCATTCAACTTTGGGGATATATCAGGTTGAGAGTCTTGAGGAGTGGGGTTTTCTGTGTCAGACATTGTTTTGGTTCTTTCTTGATCATCTTAGATAAGTAAATGGGATTTCTGACTTGTTTGGCCATAGAAAATCTGTAAGCACTAGTGTCAACAAGTACAGAAAGGCTAAAAAGTCTTTTTTAATCTGTGGAAGACCAATCATCCTTTAGCAATCCAAATGTTTACAAGGTACTTGCCTGAAGGCAATTAAGCCTCACTTAAGCCAATAAGTTTCTGTATAACATATTCAACTACTCGATCAGGAGTAGATGCTCCTGATGTGATCCCAACATTTATTTCTCCATCTGGGAGGAAATTCTCTTCAACAACCAACTCCTCCCCCAATGGCTTATGTGTAATCGTGTTTTTCCCTGAGATTCTTTCTGGTGTGTCAATATGAAAAGATCTAATACCGCGACTAACTGCTATCTCCTGTAAATGAGTTGTATTGGAAGAATTAAAGCCACCTATTACGACCAATAAGTCTAATTTTTCATCTACCAAAGAGAACATTGCATCTTGTCTTTCTTCTGTTGCATCGCAAATAGTATTAAAAGCAAGGAAGTGATCACTAAGAGAGGCTGGGCCATACTTTGTGAGCATTGTTCTCTCGAAAAGTCTTCCTATTTCCTCTGTCTCACTCTTTAACATTGTGGTCTGATTAGCTACACCAAGACGTTCCAAGTCAGTATCTGGATCAAATCCTTGTGAACAAGCTTTAGAAAAACGCTTAATAAATGATTCTCGATCTCCTTTTCCCAAAATATAATTAGAAACATATTCCGCCTCCTCGAGATCTAATACAACCAAGTATGTGCCTGCAAAAGAACTTGTTGCAAGAGTTTCCTCATGTTTAAACTTGCCGTGAATAATAGAAGTGAATGTATGTTTTTTATGCTTCTCTACAGTATGCCAAACTTTCGAGACCCAAGGACAAGTTGTATCAATGATATGGCAGCCACGCTCGTGAAGTAACTGCATTTCCTGAACAGTAGCTCCAAAGGCTGGCAAAATGACAACATCTCCCTCTGTTACACCAGTAAAGTCTTTAACGCCTCCTTCGGCTGATATAAAACGAACATTCATCCCTCTTAGATGATCATTTACTGAAGGATTGTGGATGATCTCATTTGTTATCCATATACGTTCATTTGGATAATGTCGCCTGGTTTCATATGCCATCGCGACAGCTCTTTCCACGCCCCAACAGAAGCCAAAAGCTTCAGCCAGCTTGACTGTCAACCTTCCATGTTTAAGGGTATAACCGTTATCTCGAATAGAGCCTATCAATCCACTTTGATAGGCCTCCTCTAACTCCTTAGCCCGCTTTGCTGGAGAACCAAACCCTCTTCTGTTGTATCTCTCGGAATGATGGAGGGAGCGTTTAAAAGCTTGCGTATCCATAACTCAGTACTGATGAAGATGACCTTATAGATAAAGATTCTATTAGGTAACTAAATCAAAACAGAAAAAAGCCCGGCAAAGAGCCGGGCTTGTGATGATTATCTCCAAAAGGAGAAAGTCAATTGCCAGAAGAAGCAAAGTCTGGATATGCCTCCATTCCATGCTCACCAATATCAAGTCCAGCGATCTCTTCGTCTTCAGTTACACGGATGCCCCCAAAGAAACCACCAATAACTTGCCAAGCAATCCAGCAAGTCACCACGGTCCAAACGGCATAAGCAAGGCAACCAACAAACTGAATCCAAAGTTGACCTAAACCCCCACCGGTCAATAGACCCAAGCCAGCTCCTGATCCCTGAATGTCATAACCCCAGAGACCTATGACTAGTGTCCCCCAGATTCCACAAACTCCATGAACAGAGAAAGCTCCAACTGGATCATCAATCCCAAGTGAATCGAGAGTCGAAACAGAGAAAACCACAATGATTCCTCCTACCAAGCCAGCCAACCAAGCACCAGCCATAGTGAGGTTTGCACACCCTGCAGTAACACTAACCAAACCTGCCAGGATCCCATTGATAATCATTGTTAGGTCTGGCTTGCCTGAAGTAAGTGTTGAAACAATAGTTGCACCTATCGCTCCTCCTGCCGCTGCCAGAGTGGTTGTGACCGCAACGTAAGGCACCCACTGATCCATGGCGAGTTGAGAACCTGGGTTAAAGCCATACCAGCCAATCCAAAGAACCAGAGCACCAAGAGTTGCTATTGCCATGTTGTGACCAGGCATTGCTTGCGCCTTACCATCTACAAACTTGCCAATACGGGGTCCAAGGAGCATTGCACCTACCAATCCAGCCCATGCTCCGACTGAGTGAACAATCGATGATCCTGCAAAATCAATAAAGCCTGCTTCGCTAAGCCATCCACCATTCCACTGCCAACTACCAGAGATTGGGTAAATAAATGCAGTTAGAACAAGTGAAAAAACAACAAATTCTCCAAACTTGACACGCTCAGCAACTAATCCAGAAACAATCGTTGCTGCAGTACCAGCAAAAGCGGCCTGGAAAAGGAAATCAACCGTGGGGACAAGTCCTCCCTCTCCAATTAATTCAGCTGAAACTGTTGGATCAAAAAATAAACCGTTGAAATAAAGCCAACCAGCTGCTATTGCATCCCCATACATAACTGAATAGCCCACGAACCAGTAAGCAGTTACAGCTAGAGCAAAGACAAACAGGTTTTTAGCAAGAATGTTTACCGCATTCTTTTGCCTACACATACCCGCTTCGACCATTGCGAATCCGGCGTTCATAAAGATCACCAAAATCGTGGCTACTAGAAGCCAAAGGTTGTTAGCAAGGAATGCCGCATTTAGTTCAGGCAAATCCGCCGCATGTGCCGAAAGATTGAAAAGTCCTAAACCTAAAAAAGCGATAGGAACGCAGGCAAACCACATCAAAGAGCGATGAGAGCCAAACCCACGAATACTTCGCAGAAGGAGCATTGGCCCCTCCAAGAGGCTCGCCTCCTGTAGACGCGAAATGCGTCTCCTAGGAGGCGATTGCATAGCTGTTGTCATAAGAAAATCAAAAGCAGCTTTAAATCCTGAACAAATATTGTCCAGTTAGTACAGTTGCAAATATGGCCAATTTATATGGCATTTGGAGCATTAATTTATACGGAATTTAATCTTTGTCTCAAAGATGAATTCATTTTAAGCTCCCAAACCAACTTCAGGAAGCAGATTCTTGAGATGTCCGGAAGGGCCTTATCCCCTCCCAGGTGATTCTGTCTCGATGGAATCCAAAGGAACATGGAATCACCTCCATGCCGGATTTTATTGCCAATCGAAAAAGGTTTCCATATTCTGGATCCGCGGTATCTCCAGGGGCAAAACAATCAAGATCATCCCTGGACAAGCAAGGCACCAATACAGCCCTTGAATCAGTTAAGACTGAAATTAATTCTTTAAGATGTTTTTGACCACGTTTGGTAACTGTATCAGGGAACAAAGCAAGGCTTCCTTGAGCCCAGGTTGTATTTTTAACCTCTAAATAAATTACACGTTGATCTAAAGAAGTAGGGCCCGGAGTTAACAACAAATCTATTCTGCTGCGTCCCTCAATACCATACTTCACTTCCTTTCTTACTTCAGAAACAACCCCTAATTCCTTCTCTAAACAACCAGTTTCAATAGCCAATCGAACAAGATCATTGGCTAATAAGGTGTTAACTCCTACCCAAGACTTGATGCCCTTTAGCCCAAGAATTTCGGCTTGTTCCCATTTCCAAGAAAGCTTTCTAGAAGGAGATGGCGAGTATCGAACCCTTACACGTCCTCCTTCATGACATACCCCTTTCATTGGGCCAGTATTGGCACAATGCGCAGTAACAATTTCGCCATTGTCCAGTTCAATATCTGCAAGAAAGCGCTTATATCGCCTTAGCAAGATTCCCTCATCAAGCAATGGGAACGTTAATAGGGTTTTGCCAGACATAAGGAGCTCATTGCTATTGACAGCTACGGTTTTTAAAGCAAAACAACATAGTGCCTAATAAAACACTTCAGAAGTCAAGCATGTCGAAATCACTCAAACATATAGCTCTAGTAGTTACCTCAGGCACCCTTTTAAGCAAGGCTGGAGGACTTGGCCGTCAACTAGCGATTGCAGCGGCATTTGGAGTAGGTGCTGCCTATGACGCATTCAATTATGCCTCAATAATCCCTGGATTCCTCTTAGTGATGCTAGGTGGAATTAACGGACCTTTTCATAGCTCAATGGTCACGGTATTAAGCCGTAGACCTAAAACAGAAAGTGCAGAGATTCTAATAATTCTAAACACTGTCATAGGAACAGTTCTCGCAACTACAAGTATTTTTTTGATATTTCTAGCCGACCAAATAATTCATCTATTAGGACCTGGGTTAAGTCCACAGCTTCATCACATAGCAGTAATGCAGCTGCAAATAATGTCACCAATGGCCCTTTTGGCAGGGCTAATAGGGCTTGGTTTTGGCAGTCTCAATGCAGCCAATCAATTCTGGATACCTTCTGTTTCTCCACTGATGTCAAGCCTGACAATCATTGTTGCCATTGGAGTCTTATGGCTTAGATACGGAGAGAATCTTGGTTCTAATCAACTCGCACTAGAAGGGGGTATTGCACTTGCAATCGCGGCATTGCTTGGGGCTTTTCTTCAATGGCTTCTTCAACTTCCTGCTTTGATGAGGCAAGGGCTAACAAAAGTTCGATTCTCTTGGAATATCACCCACCCAGGGGTAGTAGAAGTCTGGAGAATCATGTGGCCAGCCTCACTTTCTTCAGGGATGCTACAGATAAACGTTTTCACAGATTTATTCTTCGCTTCTGGAATTTTTGGAGCAGCAGCAGGATTGAGCTATGCGACCCTGCTGGTACAAACACCTTTAGGGTTAATTTCTAATGCATTATTAGTTCCACTTTTACCCGCATTATCCAAACTTACAGATAAAAAAGACAGGGCAAAACTAATAGCAAGAGTTCGTCAAGGGCTCATGTTGTCAACCGCCTCCATGGTTGCTCTTGGAGCACTTTTTATAGCCATTTCATCCTCTATTGTTTCCCTTGTTTATCAACGGGGAGCTTTTGATGAGCAGGCAGCAACTCTCGTATCAGGACTCCTAATCGCATATGGCATAGGGATGCCCGTTTATCTAGGCAGAGACTTCTTAGTTCGTGTTTTTTATGCATTAGGAGATGCTCAAACACCATTTCGAATATCGGCCTTGGGGATTGGTCTTAATGTTTTACTTGATTGGCTTCTATTAGGTGGGCCTAGTCCATGGGGGCAACAATTTCCTTTCAACTTTGGGGCTATAGGACTTGTACTTGCAACTGCTGGAGTTAACTTTTGCACATGTTTAATTCTTCTATTTAAACTAAGTAAAAACTTAAACGGATTACCTTTAAGGAGTTGGTCTTTAGATATCTTGAAATTGATTGGGTCCGGTATTTTATCAGGCATATTTACATGGTTCCTTAGAGTAATAATTATATGGCCTAATGAGAGCTATGGGCTTCTTGTAGAGGTGATAATTTCTTCCTGTATAAGCCTGACAGTTTTTGGCTTAATTGGAAGTTCAATGGGAATAAGAGAGGTTGACGATCTAATTATTATTTTTAAGCAAAGGTTAAAACCTCATTGAGTTGTATATTCAGATCTGATTTAAAAGCTCCTTTAATTCCTCAACTTGACTCGATGGTATTAAATCAGCTAATGGCAGCTTAGTTTTACCGGCTGCGAACGAAACTTCAATAGCACCAAGAGCTTCTTCGGCGGCCTGAGAAATACCATTGTCTAATCTAGCCATGCATTCAATAGCCAGTGGCTTAGCAAGACCAGCGTCGCCAAGATACAAATTCCAACTAGCCACTTGAAGAAAGATCTTATCGGCAATGGCCAACTCAAGCTCCTTCAAGGCAAAGTTATCAACAGCCATATGTCTCAAAGGAAAGCTTCAATATAGGAATCAACTCAAGCCCTCTTGCTGCTTTTCATTTGTTGGCCTCTTCAAAATAACGAACACCAAATGACTCAACAGGATTACCAACCAGGCGTCGGTAAACCAATTGAGATGATCCCAAGGATGCTTAATCTTCTCAATGAACCATAAGCCACTGTTCAAGGCTCCAAAAGTCATCGCATGAAGTGTCAAATTGACAATCCGTTCAAAGTGCTTGTAAGTCGGATCGTTCTTGTCTGAAGTGCCGTACCATTTAATTGGCATAGAGAATCCTCGCGTTCTAGCCGGTTGAGGCATACATCCGTCAGGTAGTTGACGAATGCCACCCTGATAAGTTGTTATTGATTCTTACATGCGCCTGTAGCTCAGCGGATTAGAGCATCTGACTACGGATCAGAGGGTCGGGAGTTCGAATCTCTCCAGGCGCGTTTCAAAATTATCTGCTAATCAAAGCCCGAAGATACTTGAGTTCAAATAAAAACCTAACTTTTGGGGAAAGAGTTCAGGCTTTTTCCTACGATCTCTCAACTTCTTGACTCCTAATAATGACAACTCTCTCTCAAGCTTCTATCAACAAAGATTTAGAGCATACAGATCCAAGGATTGCAGAATTATTAAAAGAAGAACTTGGCAGGCAAGAGCAAAATCTAGAGATGATCGCAAGTGAAAACTTTACTTCTGCTGCAGTAATGCAAGCTCAAGGTTCAGTTCTTACAAACAAATATGCAGAGGGTCTTCCTAAAAAACGCTATTACGGCGGATGTGAACATGTAGATGCAATAGAGCAATTAGCAATAGATCGAGCCAAAAAGCTCTTTGGTGCTGCATGGGCAAATGTTCAGCCACATAGTGGAGCCCAAGCAAACTTTGCTGTATTCCTGGCACTGCTAAACCCTGGAGACAAAATCATGGGAATGGATCTTTCCCATGGAGGACATCTGACCCACGGTTCTCCTGTAAATGTCAGCGGGAAATGGTTTAAAACTGTTCATTACGAAGTTGATCGCAATAGTCATCATTTAGATATGAACTCCATCCGAGCATTAGCGCTGCAAGAGCGGCCTAATTTGATTATTTGTGGATATTCTGCCTATCCAAGAGAAATCGACTTCAAAGCATTTAGATCCATTGCTGATGAGGTTGATGCATACCTTCTAGCTGACATGGCTCATATCGCGGGCTTAGTTGCAGCAGGCATTCATCCAAATCCAGTTGCAGAATGCGATGTAGTTACTACTACAACTCACAAGACACTTCGAGGTCCAAGAGGAGGATTGATTCTCTGCAGAGACGAAGAATTTGGTCGCAAATTTGACAAGGCAGTTTTTCCTGGATCTCAAGGAGGCCCTCTTGAACATGTTATTGCTGCCAAAGCAGTTGCATTCCAAGAAGCACTGCAACCCGAATTCAAAACTTATAGTCATCAAATAGTCGCTAATGCGAAAGCCTTAGCCAAGCATCTTCAAGAGAAAGGGATCTCAATTGTTAGCGGTGGAACTGACAACCACATCGTATTAATAGATCTGCGCAGTATTGGAATGACAGGCAAGGTTGCAGACAAGCTAATTAGTGATATAAATATCACCGCCAACAAAAACACTGTTCCCTTTGATCCCGAATCTCCATTTGTCACTAGTGGGCTCCGTCTGGGGACTGCGGCTCTTTCTACAAGAGGGTTTGACGAGTCAGCTTTTGTAGAAATTGCAGATTTAATTGCAAATCGTTTACTAAACCCACACGATGAAGTGATTAAAAACAATTGTATTGAGCGAGTCAAAGATCTCTGCAGTCGCTTTCCTCTCTATCAAGACTAAAAAATATCTAAATCTTTAAATACCTAGCTCTTGATCAGGTAGCAATAGTCCCTAGGATTGCATTATTAAAGGCTAAACCTGTACCCAAGAAGAGCTTTAGTGTCCCTTGAGAGCAACCCTCTAACCGTAGCTTTAGCGACCTTCTTAATGGGTGCTATTTTTACAGCATTTTTAGTGCCAAGAGTAAGAGGCATAAGTCTCAAGCTTGGATTAATTGACGCCCCAGATACAAGGAAACAGCACCGATCTCCAATGGTTCGTCTAGGAGGGGTGGCAATGGTATTTGGCTTTTGCCTGGCATTAACGATTACCTGGATTAGCGGGGGTTTTGGATTACTACCAGCCCTTAAGGATCAATTGATTTGGACCACATTGGCTGGAGGACTTTGTTTTTTCGCAATTGGACTAGCAGACGATCTATTTGCTCTCCCTCCCTTACCTCGTTTACTTGGACAAGTATTAGTAGCCATAGCGATATGGACACAAGGCCTACAGATCGGAGCCATTGAAATTCCTTGGCTTGGAGAAGAAGCATCATTAGTTTTTTTGCCCAACTTTTTAAGCGTTACTGCGACTGTTTTTTGGCTAGTAGGAATAACAAATGCAATCAATTGGCTTGATGGCCTGGACGGACTAGCTGCAGGAGTAGCTGGGATTGCAGCGGTAGGACTTATTTCTGTAAGTTTTTCTCTGCATCAAATGGCTGCAGGGTTTCTTGCTGCAGCACTTGCAGGCTGTTGCTTGGGTTTCCTTCGGCACAACTTCAATCCCGCGAGAATCTTCATGGGCGATGGTGGCTCATATTTTCTAGGGTTCACATTGGCAGCTATAAGCATTATTGGGCCCGCAAAAGGCATAACAACTGTCAGCCTCTTGCTCCCTTTATTGATCTTGTCATTGCCTTTGGCTGACATGTCAGCAGTAATAATGAGCCGCCTAAAAGCAGGACGGTCACCTTTCTATCCAGACAGAAGACATATTCATCATCGGCTTCTTAGGGCAGGGTTTAGCCACAAAAGAACAGTTCTTCTCATTTATGCTTTTACTCAATGGCTGGCTTCTCTGGCTCTGGTTGTGGCAAATGCAGAGATGCGCTTCCTCTGGTTGGCCATTGCAACTGGAATTCTGATAACATCGATAATTATTAGTCGACAAGAACTAATCTCGAAGGAAATTAAAAGGAAATCAAAGTCTCTTTAACTTGATGACAGAGTTTAATACTAATATGTTAAATCAAACAGATAAAGGAGCAGAGATATTATGTATTGGGACAGAATTATTACTTGGAAACATCCTTAATGGGAATGCTAAATGGCTGGCAGAAGAACTTGCATTTTTTGGTATTCCACATTACAGGCAAGTAGTCGTAGGAGATAATAAGAAACGATTAATAGAAGCTTTCCTGGAAGCATCAAATAGGTCTAGATTTCTTATTACAACAGGTGGATTGGGCCCCACTCAAGATGATATAACAGTAGAAAGCCTTGCAGAAGCATTTGAATCTGAGCTTACAGAAGATGAAACTTCCTGGGAGCTTATTAAAGCTAAGTTAGATAGCAAAAATCTCTCTTCACCAACAATAGAGAGGAAACAAGCACTAGTTCCAGCAGGGGCAGAAGTAATTCATAACAAATCGGGAACAGCCCCTGGAATCATCTGGACTCCACAATCAAACTTTACCATCATCACATTGCCAGGAGTCCCTTCTGAGATGCGGGACATGTGGAAAGATAGTGCAGCAAAATTGTTGTATAGCAATATTCAAAAAAAAGAAGTGATCTCAAGTAAAATACTTAGATTCTCAGGGATTTCTGAGTCAACTATAGCCAAAAAAGTATCCGACCTAATTCAACTTGATAATCCAACGGTTGCTCCCTATGCAAGTTTAGGTGATGTCAAGTTACGTATAACCGCGAGAAGTTCTTCAAAAGAAGATTCTCATCAGTTAATTGATCCCATAATAGAGGAAATTGAATCAAGGATTGGATCCTTTTGTTATGGAAAAGATGAGGATAGTTTAGCCTCAGTAACATTAGCGCTTCTTAATAAAAGGAGTGAAACAATAGCTGTGGCTGAATCATGTACAGGCGGGCAACTAAGTTCAGCCTTAACATCTATCCCTGGAGCTTCAAAAACATTTATTGGTGGAAGTATTGTGTATGCAAATGAAGCAAAAGAAACACTTCTTGGCGTTCCGAAAAAACTGATAGAGGAATTTGGAGCAGTTTCTAAAGAAGTAGTAATCGCAATGGCCAAAGGAATAAAAAAGAATCTTCAGTCAGATTGGGCAATAGCGATAAGTGGAGTAGCAGGACCAGATGGAGGGACTGATAAAAAGCCTGTTGGATCAGTATATTTGGGCATCATTGGTCCCCAAGATTGTGAGGCAATCCTTGAAGATTTTGGTAAGTATCGGTCTAGACAGGCCATCCAAACTCTTAGTGTCATAAGCAGCCTCGACCGTCTACGCATCCTTTTACTCTCGCGGAGTTAATCTCTTCGCTATCGCAAAAGAAGTTTGAGCTCTAACACTCTCTATGACAAGGTCTGGGATTTGCACCTAGTAGCTGAGCTACCTGGAGGATCCTCACAATTATTTATTGGGCTCCATTTGATACATGAAGTTACTAGCCCACAAGCTTTCGCAGCATTACAAGAAAAAAGATTGCATGTACTTTGCCCTAAACAAACACTGGCAACCGTTGATCACATTGTTCCGACCACCGACCAAAGCAGACCCTTTCAAGATCCCTTGGCAGAGGAAATGCTCTCCACTTTAGAAAAAAACTGTGCTCAAGAAGATATAACTTTGCATAATCTAGGTAGTGGTGAGCAAGGAATTGTCCATGTAATTGCACCAGAACTAGGACTTACCCAACCCGGCATGACAATCGCCTGCGGAGACTCTCATACCTCCACCCATGGCGCATTTGGTGCAATTGCCTTTGGGATTGGGACTAGTCAGGTACGAGATGTTTTAGCTAGTCAGAGCCTAGCGATGAACAAACTGAAAGTTCGTCGCATTTGGGTTGAAGGGAGACTAAATAAAGGTGTTTATGCAAAAGATTTGATTTTGC
>QCFS01000018.1 GCA_003278365.1 Prochlorococcus sp. AG-363-M17
CGTATTACAACCGTGGATTTGCAAAGGGGAGATTAGAAGATTATTCCGGAGAAATCTTTGATTACTCCAAGGCACTAGATATCAATCCAAGATATGCAAAGGCGTATTACAACCGTGGCACTGTAAAAACAATAGAATTAAAAGATTATTCCGGAGCAATTGCCGATTTCAACAAGGCAATTGAGATCAATCCAAGTGATGCAGAGGCGTATAACAACCGTGGATTTGCGAAGAAGAATTTAAAAGATTATTCCGGAGCAATCTCTGATTACAACAAGGCACTAGATATCAATCCAAAGGATGCATTGGCGTATCTCAACCGTGGCAATGCAAAGAAAGAACTAAAGAATTATTCCGGAGCAATTGCCGATTACAACAAGGCAATAGAGATCAATCCAAGATATGCAGATGCGTATTTTAATCGTGGAATTGCAAAGACTGATTTAAAAGATTATTCCGGAGCAATCTCCGATTACAGCAAAGCAATTGAGATCAATCCAAGATATGCAGATGCGTATTTTAATCGTGGAATTAGTAAGGATTATTTAGATGATCCTTACGGAGCAATCTCTGACTTTAACAACGCAATAAAAATTCGCCCTAAGAGTGAAAACTATTTCCGTAGTAGTGGAATTACAAAGTGGCAAATAGGTGATATGAAAGGTGCCTGTGAGGATTGGAAGAAAGCAGCAGAATTAGGAAGTGAAGATGCTGCTGAAGTATTGAAGGAGCATTGCGAATAAATCAGGTCGCGTAAAACAGGTACTTCTTCCAGTTGAATCCTGATCTCAGAGGATTAGAAATAGGTCAGGAGTTAAGGCATGATTGGTCTAAAAAATAAGTGCCTGACTCAAAGGGGGTGACCGAAATCTCACCCCCTTCTTAATGCCTTACTGAAATCAAAGAAATCCTCTAAAAAGGAAGGGCATCAAAGTTCCATCCCATGTCTCTGATCCCTCGGTGGGAATACATGACTGATGACGCGAAGGCAATGACCAAGAGGGTTGTGCTTTCTGCATTAGTTCTTCTCCTTTCCCTTTGGGTCATCAGAGCACTTATCCCTTGGGTGATCGTTGCCTTGCTGGGTTACTGGGCATTCAAGTGGTTGTCGAAGGGCAGTTGAGTTGGTTGCCTCAATCCAACGCAACTTGACACCGAACAACTCAGTCAGTACATTTGTTCTATAGGGCATTTCCTCACGCACAATCCGTCCTAACCAAATGGGCACCTGCATTTACCAGTGAGCGAGGTGCCTTTTTGATGCCTTGAATTAATGAACGTATGACTGCTAAATCTGGAAGAGCACTACCAACTCCCTCTGGATGGTTGATACACCCAGAAAGAAAGAGGGTGCTGTTTTTCATTCGTGATCCCAAGTCCTTGATGAGCATGCCAAAGGTCATTACTCAACTCTGGTATTCCACTGCGGACGGCATACCTACCCGAATCAAAAACACCAGAACGATGGAACTAGAAGATGCAACTGAAACGTGGAGTGAGTTGCTGAGCAATGGTTGGGAGTTGGTTGAGCATCAGATCAATGAGGATGCTGCTTAAATCTTCATCCCTTTATCTACTAATGCAGCAGTCCAAGCATCCAAAAACTTTCTCCTTTCATCAAGCATCTGTGTTTGTGAGTCATATGCTTGAAAAATTTTGTCCCCAATTAAATGTCCCAGTTGTCTATCAATAATGTCCCTATGAACCTTGAGAACCTCCTGTCCTGCTGAAGTCGCGGTTGCTCTCCAACCATGAGCACGGAGAAGTCCTTTGTATCCCAACCTCTTCAAATGGTTGTTAGGAGCATCGGGACATATGTGTCTAAACCTCTTGCCTCTGGGACTAAAGAAAACATATCTCTGGTGACCAAAAAGTTTCTTGAGTTCATCCATCAGTAGACGTAGTTCTTTGGTTACTGGGATGTGATGGGGACGATGAACAACACCCAGTTTTCTTTTCAGTCCAGAGGTTTGACTTGGAATAATCCAACAGTCTTGGTCTTCGTCATACCAATCCCATTCCAAGCGAACTAATGCTCCTACACGTAAAAAGGTCATCAACATAAACTTCACCGCCAAAACCACTTCAATTGCTCCATTACAAGAATTGGTTTCGATGTCTTCTAATAATTTCGGGACTTCCTCCCAAGCAATTGATGGGTGATGTTCAACTGTTTTGACTTCTGTTTGGACTGTGGATTTCGGTGCAGGATTTTGCCCTTGAGTCATCCAACCTTCTTGTATTGCCAACTCACAAACTTGTCTAATCAGACCACGTAATTTTCTTTCGGAATCAACTTTGCCTTGAACTGTATAGGTGTATAAAAACTTTTGGACAGTTATTCTTCCACCGTTATCCCACTCAAGTAAAACTAAAGGTGTTGTTTTACCAAGTACAGGTAATATCAAATTAAATAATCTGTTCCTATTATCTTTCAACGTACTGGGTTTCAGATTCTTCTTTTTTTTAAAGTAAAGGTCTACAGCATCGCCAAAGGTATATTTTTTATTGTCTTGTAATTTGTAATTCTTGGGATGAATTAAACAATCATTCTTGTGATACCAAGAATATATTTTTCTCCATTTATCTCTTGCTTCCTTTAATGAGATTTGTTTGTCGAATGTTCCAAGATAAAGTGAATCAGTTTTGCCGCGATATCTGAATCTACCTTCAAACCATTGATGACCAGATTTTTTCTTAGGTGCAGTACAAATAGTTAATCCATTTCCATCACCAGTAGATTTATTTTGCTGACTATCAGTTGGTTGAATAGATTTAATTGCTTTAGCGGTCAGCATTCTTGACCACCTCTTCAAACCAAGCATCTACTTCAGTTGCTACCCAACCAACCCTGTTGGCGGAAAGTTTTATTCTTTTTGGAAACTCACCTTTATTCTCTAAGTCATCAATCTTCCAACGGGAAAACGTAGTCAAGCAAAGGACATCTGCCCGTGAATACACATAGGGTTTCATAACTAAATCAACTGGAATCTGCTTACTTAACGCAAAGGGATTTGCTCTATTTAATCCATTCCGATACCTATAATTATAGCAGCATATCCCTGTATTTGCAAGGGTTTTTGGCGAATATGTCCCCTCACTAGGCACAGAAGCAAGCACTATTGTTTCCGCCAACAGACCTATGTTATCCGCCAACACATTCGCCAACAAGGGGTCCGTGCTTGACCGACAAGAAAAAGCACCCTTAGACAAGTGAAAAGTCCAAGAGTGCCTTTATAGACTAGTTTAAAGACCTCAGGATTCAACTATATGCAGGTATATGCAGAGGTGAATCTGAAGTCGTTACGGAGAGGGTGGGATTCGAACCCACGGACAGTTTCCTGTCAAACGATTTCGAGTCGTTCGCTTTCGACCACTCAGCCACCTCTCCAACAAAAAAATGGCTCGAAAGTTATGTCACCATTTAAAATTTTATTTTATCCAAAAACCTTTGCCTACGCATAAAATAATTAATTTTTCTATTTTTAACCAGTAAATACATAAGGTTAATCTATTTCATAATAAAGTTTATAAATTTAAAGTTATTTGAAATTATAAATAAAGAAATGATCTTGCGTAAAAAGATTTATCTGAATTATTGCCAGCCAGAATTCTTCATGAGCTTAATCGCCTTTGCATTTGACTCACCAAGTTGACTAATCGTTACTCTACTTGATTTGAAGTTTCCGAACTTCCTAAGAACAGGTGCATCTCCATATCCTTTCAAAGGATGCTCAAATGTTGGGCCAGCCAGCCCTTTGCTACCATCTGGGGAGGCAAGGTATTCAAGAAGGGTTATTGCCTCTTTTTTATTTTTTGCATACTTGGCCAATCCTCCTGCGCTTACATTTACATGGGCCGGGTCAGGGGTAATTACAGAAAGTTTTCTTGCTAAGTTTCTATCTTTACTACCATTTATGCCCTCTAACATTCTAGCAATATAATAATGATTCACAATCCCTATTCCACATTGTCCCTGTGCAACGGCTCTGGCTAATGAAATATCACCTGAGAAGTACGGTTGATTTACATTAGCTATCATACCTTTAAGCCATCTTTTTGTTTTCCCCTCACCATAAAGGACTAGTTGATCTGCAACTAAAGATTGATTATAAACATTATTTCGTTTTCGTAGGCATACTTTACCTCTAAAAGAGTTATTTGCTAAGTCTGAATATGTGCTTAATTCTTCTACATTAACAATATTTGGGTTTGCTATTATTACTCTCACTCTTCTAGTCAATCCATACCAACGACTCCTTGGATCTCGATATTGCTTAGGTACTTCACTTTCAAGCTTGGATGATCGATAAGATTGTAGTAATCCTGATTGTGCCGCATTACTAATTCTCGCGGCATCAACAAGAAGGATTAAATCTGCTTTTGAATTTCTCCCCTCTCTCTTTAATCTTTCTACCAGTGAAATCCCCGTCGCCTCAATTAACCTGACTTTAATTCCTGTTTCTGCAGCAAACTTCTTATATATCTGGCGGTCTGTGTTGTAGTGACGCCCAGAGTAAACGCGAACCTCTCCTGCCAGCGAAAAAGCAGGCGCAACAGCTACTACGGATAAAGTGGCTAAAACAGAGCTCGCAAATGTCCTTCTAAGATTCATTCCTAATCTCGTAATGATCAAGAGCTTAAGCCTATTCGGAGAACCATCGCTTGCTAGTGCTTTTAATACTTTCAGGTGTAGCATTTGTTAGTTGTTCTTCAGGCTATCTTTCTAGTGCTTGCAGAGAGGCTTTAACGTCATGGAAGTATTGATTCATAAATTAATTGATTCCTCTTTAGCCCAAGAGATACTTGAATGCCTTCAATCGGCACCAATTAGCTCATGGGTCGATGGAAGGAAAACAGCTGGCAGCCATGCTGCAATCTCAAAAAATAATCTTCAATTAGATAGAGATTCAATTGTATCCAAAAAGCAATCTCAAAGAATAATAGAAAAGATCTATTCAGACACATTAGTTAAAAGTTTTACCCTTCCCAGAAGACTTCATAGTCTAATGTTTAGTAAATCAACTACTGGAATGGGATATGGGACACATGTTGACAATGCTTATATGAGCACAGGTCGCAGTGATCTATCATTTACTCTTTTCTTGAGTGATCCTGAATCCTACGAGGGGGGGGCTCTAAATATTCAATCACTTCAAGATGATAAAAGGGTTAGGCTTCCTTCTGGCCACATAGCAATATACCCAAGCACTAGTTTACATTCAGTTGAGGAAGTAAGTTCTGGAGAAAGAATAGTTTGCGTGGGCTGGATAGAAAGTTATGTTAAAAGTAATGAAGATAGAATAAACTTATTTACTCTTGACTCAGGGGCAAGAGGCCTTCTAGCGAAGTATGGAAGGTCGGAAGAACTAGACTTAGTTTTTCAATCATATGCAAATCTTCTCAGGAGACTTGGTAACTAGAGGTGATACATTTGATACAGCAAAAGAGTTCATCTAACACTTGTATCTTATGTTTTAATAGAGAGGAATAAAGTTAGTTTATCAAGAAGATGAGTAAAAAAAGCCCTGTTGCAATTTTCATGGCAGCATCTGCATTACTAGCATCTAATGCTTTCTCTCCAAATTTGGCAATTTCTGAAGAAAGCGAAAACAACCTAGGTGGTTTAAAGGAATGGACAACAGATCAAGATGTAAATGACAAAAGCACACTGGATGAAGCTGCGGAGAAAGCTGCTAAAAAAGCCAAGAAGGCAAATATCTGCATCCCTATTGGAGAAGGAGAGAACTGCTGGTAGTTCAATAGTTAGATTATTAACATGGCTTCCATAAAGGTGGCTATGTAAGCAAAGGAATAGAAGGATAGTGCTCGGGAGATATCTCTTTTTTAATTATTTTGTCTGTTGTAAGCACTATTTTATAACAAAAAAAGGCGCTCTTCTAAGAAGAGCGCCTTAAGTTGGTTGTCAACAATAAATTTGTTGAGTTAGAACTTAAATTGTGTCTTAACCAAGGCACCTATTACGTTGAAGGTGTCTGTTCCTGAACCACCAACAGGTCCTCCATCTGTAGCAATCGACTCATTACCGGTCTGACCACCAAATGGACGATGCAAGTAGAACAATGCTGGAGTAACAGTGATGTTATCTGAAACTTTTACATCGTAATAAAGTTCCATTGCAAAGTTGGAGTCATCATCGTCACGGATGTCTGGTCCTTTTTTGCTCAAGCTTCCCTTGTACTCTGTGATGTAAGCAAGTTGACCAAAGGCGAAGCCTAGCTTGTTGCCATCTACAAAAGCATCCTTCCAGTTCATGCCTAAGAACCAGCCCTGAGTTTCCTCACGGGTACCCGCAGCAGAACCATCTGGGATATTGAAAATGGTTATGTCATAACCAGCACTAAATGAAGGCACAAGACCTGATTCTTCAGGCTGCCAAAAAGCTCTTAGGGCATAGCTATTAGCTGTAGATTCACAGTTGTCCCAACCAGCATCAGCGATAGCACAGTCGACAACATCAGCATCGGCGTCATAAGTACCGAAACCTGTTGTGGCTTCGTCAGTCTTATGAGCGTGAGCTAAAGAGACTTGCCATTGAGGGTTGCCATAGGTGATCTTAGAAAGCCAAATCGAATCAGAATCATGGGTAAACATGCCTCCTGTCGTTGGGTCTCCACTCTTGCCATCTTCAGCGGTGTAACCAGTGCTGGCTGATATCCGATTGTCCATCGGGTCATCAACTGACTGCTTCCAAGAAACACCGAACCCTGCGCCAGTACTTGCGCCATAAGTGCCGTAATTACCACCAAGTTTAAAAGCTTTAAGAATTGGCTTATAAACAGATGGAGCACTATCCAACATGTAATAGTTTTCGATCTTTGGCCCCACGTAAACCTGGAAGCCATCTCCAACTGGGAACTGATACCAAAGCTTGTCTAAATAAAGAGCATCTTCTTTGGTGTTAGCCCATTCAAGATAGGCGGGCTTTACATAGGCGTTTGAAGAACCTCCAAAAGCACTGGTGTTGTAGTTACCAGTTTTAATTCTTTGATAGAGAAGATCTTCACCAGTGAAGCTTGTGTTGAGATCCAACTGGTAGATGTAATTCATTGAGACGCCGTCGGTGGGACTTGTCATCGCACCTTTTTCGCCATCAATTTCATAGCCAGTGCCTCCCAGAGACATGATGGCTTTACCTTTCAGCTTTGTGGTAGTCGAGAATTGACCCGCCTCCATTTCACCAACCCTTGCCATCATTCCATCAACCTTGCCCTTCAAAACGGCCAACTCAGGACCAAATTCTTTAAGCAGGCGTTTAACATCATCGGTAACTTCTGTGCCCTTTGCGTATTCGAGACATGCATTTAACAATGAAGCTGCCTCGTAACGAGTGATCGAGTTACTACCCTCGAAGATGCCACCCGCACATCCATAACGATCACTGAGAGCAGAAAGAGCTTTATAAGCCCAATCAGTTGGATAAACGTCAGAGAATTGAGAGAAGCTGGTGACCTGTTCGCCGGTTGCCGAATAATCGGATACACCGTCAATGTTCAGGTCTGCGGCCTGAGCTGCCATAGGAGCCAAAAGCCCCAAAGCAGCAGGAGCCACCAGCAATTGCTGGAAGAGTTTCATTAAGTTCCTCACACGGAATATCCCCTTATAAAAAAAAGGGGTTGCTTAAAGTTATCAAAAACAAGCAATAAAGAAGCGTGCATAAGAGCACTTCTTGTGTAGCAGAATATACTTTATTAATAACATTTTATACCATGACTTTGTGGTGAAATCCACATCGCCACGGCACTCAACCTTCAAAAACATTCGCAAGAGAAGAAGGAGCAGTGAGGTAGCAAAAAGCAACTTACATAAGTAACAAAATATACAAATGGGTTAAACATTGAATACAATGTGTCGAGTTTAAGTGCAAAGAAGCTTGAGAGTTCGTAGCGGGTAGATTAATCAACTAAGAGCAGTTAATAACAAAAGACTATTTAATTTAATCACAAGCTTTTAAAGGAAAGCCTAACGACTCTCTTTGCTCTAACCATGTTTCAGCAACCCGCTTTGCTAAATTGCGAATTCTTCCTATTGTTGCAGTTCTCTCCGTAACAGAAATAACGCCTCTTGCCTCAAGCAAATTAAAGGTATGGCTACATTTCAAAACGAAGTCTAATGCTGGCTCTGCAAGGCCTTTTTCAACAAGTTCTAAAGCTTCTTGTTCGTAAAGTTTAAAGAGTTTTAAATGCCTTTCAGGATTAGAAGCCGAAAAATTAAATTCACAATGTGCCTTTTCAAAAGGAAGCCAGATATCCCCATAAGTTCTAGAAGAATTCCAACTCAAATCCCAAATGCTTTCTTTCTCCTGCAAATACATGGCCAGCCTTTCAAGGCCATAAGTGATTTCAATTGAGACAGGTCGACAGTCCAGACCTCCACATTGTTGGAAGTAAGTGAACTGAGTAACCTCCATGCCATCTAGCCAGACCTCCCAACCAACACCCCAAGCTCCAAGAGTCGGAGATTCCCAGTTATCCTCTACAAAACGAATATCATGCTCTTCACCATGAATGCCAATCGTTTTTAGTGAAGCCAAATAAAGTTCTTGAATTGAATCCAAAGATGGCTTAATGAGGACTTGATACTGAAAGTAGTGTTGAGCTCGGTTTGGATTTTCTCCATAACGGCCATCTGTGGGCCTCCTACAGGGTTCTGGATAAGCAACTGCCCAAGGTTCTGGACCAATTGCCCTCAAAAAAGTATGGGGACTCATTGTGCCAGCACCCTTCTCAATGTCATATGGCTGGAGAAGTAAACAGCCATTGCCTGACCAATAAATATTGAGCGCAGAAATGATGTCCTGAAAGTGCATATCGAGATTCCCTAGACTTTATAGAGGGAATTACGTTTATTTTGATGTTGTTCCATTTTTAAACAACCAATGGTGAGAAGATAAAGAATTCTATTGGCTCAACGTTCCTATTTTAATCTTTGATAGAGGTTAATCGAAATTCGCTGAAACAATATGGTTGCGATTAATATTAACGACCTAATCTTAAATCAGTCATCATTGGATTGTCTTCTTCTAGGGTTCCTATTTTCGTTTTTAGCAATGTGCGTAATGATGTATCAATTTTAGTCTTTCTATTTTTATAAGCACTGATTACATTTAATTTGTAGTTTAGATATTCAATAGCCAATGATTTGGCAAAAGATAAATTACCATTTATTATATATTTTAATAGGCAATATAAAGGCAAGCAGCTTCTCATATAAAAAGATATCCTTGGGTAGAAGATATAAAGAATGCCATATTTTCTAAACTTAATAAAGTCTAATAAATCTGGCTTGCTCTCATAGCTATTCAAACCAATGATTTTTTTTATGATTCTGGTTGATTTTTTTAACTTAGAGGACTTTTCAGGTACTACAAAATGTCCGGCTTCATGTATTTTCTTGTAATAGTGGCGTAATCCATACTTTCTGGCATAATGGTAATTACATTCTATTGCAATAATCAATCGCCAAGTTTCACACTGAAGTCGTGGATATTTAGTAAAATTAATTTGGTGCACAGTATCAGAAGGGTTCCTGTCTGATACTTTCAACAAGTATTGCTCCTCTTCATCTAAGCTTGCCCCTATAAGCTTTTGGTGCCTAGCGTATTCGTAAAGAGGAGTTCCTGGGAGAGCTTGAGCATAATTAATACTTATATTAGTTGGGTTTTGATGAGGGCTAATAGACATGCCATGTTTAACGAACCGAGAGGTCTCTGAGATGGTCCTTGGTGATTCTCCAGGCATACCTAAAACTAATTGAATATTTGTATACAAACCGGCTTCTACAGTCCATTTTATAGCTTGATAATTATGTTCTATCTTAACTCTTTTTTCCATCACTTTTAACATATCTGGACTCCCTGTTTCCATTCCATAAATAGCCTGAACACAACCAGCATTCTTCATCATAAGAAGCTTCTCAGGTGAGGCTGTATTTACTCTTATGCCACTTACCAGCCATAATAAGTCATATTTTTTTATCATCTTACAAAAACCTTCTAACCATTCTTTGTCTGTACCAAAGTTTTCGTCAACAATCGATAAAAAACCAATATTATATTTTTCTATTTGCTCTTCAATACGACTAGCAAGAACATCAAGCGGAATGTAACGCATTCCCTGAGTGAATCTGTGGCAGAAAGTGCATCTTGCTACACAACCTTTGGAAGATGCTAATTGACCTACATATTTATCTCGTCTATGTGGCTCATATACCCTATCGATTCCTCTCAAAGCCTCTAAAGCAACTACACCATCTTCATTGAAAGCTGGGTAAAAGAATTGAGTGATAGAAGCCTTATCAGTTGAATCCTCTAAATCTTCCCATCTCACATCATATATTTCGTCATTTAAAACTTGCTGTTCATAACCAGTATTTATCAACTCATGATCTATATACAATACAAGTCCTGGAATATGAACGAGATCTCTAATGTTTCTTGTTTTTGCATATTGTTTATAGACATTGCAATTAGTAATTTCACCTTCACCTGTTACACAGACATCAACCTCGGTTTTTTTAAGTAGGATTTCGGCACTTGTAGCCAAACAACCTCCTAATACAATCAGAACATCAGGTAGTGCTGCTCGAACATCACCAGCAATCCTTTTTGAATACTCATATGCTGTAGAAACGACAGCACTTATAACTAGAACATCTGGTTTTGCAGAGATGACGTGATCAAGGGCCTCTTCGTAAGATGGTCTAAAGGCATCAATATTGTAAAATTCAAAATTATTAATGTTATTTTTGCGCATTGCCTGAAGAATCGATAGTGATCCAATAGGCGCAAAACATGTAGGAGTAGGTCTTATAGGTGTAGTAATATGGAGTATCTTCATTGTATTGAATAAGAAGAGATCATTGCTTCTAGAAATAATTCTCCAAGTTTAGTATATTTGGTAATTAGGGGATTTAGCAAATTATGTATGGAGACGAAATCAAATGTTAACGGAACATGTAAGTCAAGAATGTGGCTTGTGTAATCTAAATTCCCAATAGTAAGAACAGGGAGCATACGATTTAGCAGGCTTCATGCCTTGATCATAGTACATTGAAGAATTTGGATGTGTGACCTATATATACATTGATGTCAGATAAGCAAAGATCACTCTTAAGAATAACCGTAAACGGTCTGTGAGATAGCTATTAATCTCAAAACTGAACCGTCAAAGATAAATCAGAATGTCTATCGAAGAGTAATTAGAGAGTAGCGATCTCAGAAATAATTATTTATAAGGGCATTATAGGTATCAGCTAATGTAAAGAAAGCTGAAGAGGACATAATACTATGAATAAATGAACACAGGTTAATTAGACAGTCTAATAAAGCATAAATAAAATTAAGTGCAAGCAATTCAATCCTTTAGTATCAAGAAATAATTATGAGTTGTAGAAAATCCAAAAAAAGCGTGATAATAAAAGAAATGGTTATCAAAAGTGGTGTCACTCAAGAAAACTCTAGGTGCTCTAATTGCATTAATGGCTATAGGGTATGTGATAAATCAAGTTATAAAGCTTGACCGTGAGTCAACAAATGATTGGAAAGGTGAAAAAACATATGAGTCTGAAAGACAAGCTCAGTCAGCCTGCCTGAATTGGAAAAACAAAGCTGGTCAATGGAAGCTAAAGGTAACTGAGTTTGGGATATCGAGCACACTCGAAGAGGAAGAGGATAAACTGGGGCCAATAATATTGGAAAAGATAAATCCAATTCCTAAGGAGGATCCTAGTTACAAGAAAAGTAGTGATGAGTTTGCTGTAAAGATACCTATTCTTTCTTATGGGGAAGCAAATAGTAGCCGTAAGCAGTCTACAAGTATAGGGAGGAGGGGAACTAAGTGGATTAGCTATGATACAAGAGTCTGTAGGAAGCATCTTATAGAGAAGAGATTGATTGTTGGCGAGGAATATCAAGTAAATGAAGAAACATTAGAAGCTATAATCATGCCAGAGATAGTAATTAGAAAAAGGTATAAGTATTAACCCTGATTATTAATGTGGCGTCTTTTAAACCCTAAACAGCCAACTATGGGCAATTCTCAGAGACTCTTTTAATACAAATAAATATGCTTTAATTTTCGAACGAAACGGAAAGTCAGTAGTACGAGTCTTGTATATGATAGTGGGAAGGATATATCTTGCGTCAAGGGATTGATTAAAGGAACCAATTCTTTGGGGATTGGCCATATTCCATAATTTATTAATTACTGAAGAAGTTTTAACTGATCTATGATTATTGCTAACACATCTATCGAACAATTTATCTATAGTCAAAAATTCAAATCCTAATGATTTTACATAGTCAAAGATCTCAATTAATTGGTTTTGATAAAGTTCTATACGATTCTCTGGGTGCCCATAGAGAATGACATCCTGACCTTGGAGAAATTTAAGGTGTACATATTCTTTCATATGTTTTACATAAAGTTTAGGATCCCATCCTGCTGAAATAGAACTACCAATAGAGAAAGGGTAGATAGGTAATTGAACCAAGGACAAGGATGGGATGGAAAAAAGTGGGAAATCATAGGCAAAAGAAAAATCTGAGGTATATAAAAAGCCAAGATCCTGCAAGACCTTATAGTTTTTTAAGGTGTATCGGCCAGAAGGACCTGAATAACCCGTAATCTTTTTAGATAATAAATCCTCTAAAATGTTTCTGCCCTGCAGAACATCCCGTCTAAATTTTATAGCGTTAGGTTGGAAAAGATGGTTATAACAATGAAGTTGTATATCCTGATTAGATTCTGATGCTCGTTTATAAAAGTCTAATGAGCCTATGGCAGGAGCTACATCTACAAACCATGTAAAAGGGAAACCTGCTTTATGGCTTAATTCAAGTGTCTTCTCTACTGATGTAAGATTAAATCCATCACTATCAACTCTATAAGAAAAGGCAGGGGTTTTCTTATGGATTAAAACATCATCTGAAGGACTTAAGTTGTTAAATATAGTCAAGAGTTGAGAGGCTGTTACTGAAAGTAGATCTATCTTAGAAACAAGTTCTGTGGGTGGATCTTGGGTATGAACAATAGAATTGAAAGCTCTTAGTGAAGATGAATAAAGATAAGGGTTAGTATTAGGAGAGGAATTAATCTCAAACTCTAGATTAGTGGTTTCATATTGAACAATAACTTGGTTATGAAGACTTCTATCGTCTTGGATCATAAGGCCTATGCTCCTAAGTACAGCATGTGCATAGGGTTGGGTATATGAGTTTATTCGTATAGCTTTAATAAGTCCCATTATTGAGGAAGTTTTTTAATGACGAAGGGTAAGGCGTTTCTTCATTTGCCGGAATTTATTAAGATCTTTTCTGGTGATGGACTTCTTAAGAGTAGGTATTGTACTTGAATCGAAATCCAAGATATTCCTATAGCCCATTATGGATTTAATTATCATAAGGGGCATAATATCGGTCAAAATCTTATCTGGAGAAGAATTTATAAAATCAATAAGAAATTCTTCTTGATAAATAATCTCTCCTGAATCAAGTACGGGTGCCAAACGGATTAGTGAGAGTCGAAAATGAGTTAAACCATAAATAGTTTCCCAAAAGGCAGGAAGGCAAACACCTTTTACAAGCCTTGGATCGCAAGAATGGACTACAAATGTATCATGAGGGGCTCTGAAACAGATGTCCTTACTTAGAATGCGACAACCAATTACCAGGCAAAAGTCTAGATCGGAAAAATATGGTTTAAGGGACTCTAGGGAATGATCTTCTAGAAAAGCATGGTTGATATTATAAAGCTTTAAAGTAGATTCAAAAGAAGGTTCATATTGAAAGTGATGAACTATCTGGTTTAGTAGAGAAAGCCTTATTTTATCAAGATAGTAGGCAAAGCCTCTTCTTTTGAGTTTTGAAAGTATGAATGAAATCTTACTTAAATAACCCTTGCGTTGATGATGATAAGATTTTGCCTGGGCAATAGTAATAAAAGCATCTGGGAAAAAAATTCTCAAAGAACGAGTAACATTGGTTATAAGTTCACCTGATCCCTCTGTAAGGATTAAAATTCTCATTATATTTAGTGAACAGAAGAACGAGAAATTTTACAATAGCATAAGTTTAGTATAATTATTTTGATAAATAATAAATTGATTAAATTGGGAAGATAAAGCCATCAATCAATCTCAAATACTCTTAAATATTTTTTTTAAGAAAGAGCGTTTTCTTAGGGACGACAGAAAGTCTAAAAGAATTGGGGATGCATAAATAAGATAAATAGGATCTACAGTAATATTCCTGAATCTGTTTTGAGAATAAAATGTAATTGCAAATAAGAACATTCCAAAAGTGACTATAAACATTGGCATATGCCACCTCCAATTAGGTATCGATTTAATAATCTGTGTATATGCTGCGAAATAAATAAAGAGATAAATAAAATTAACAATTAAAAGTTTAATGTTAATCTTCCGAAAGCGAAAAGCATAACCAGGTCTTAAATGGTTAATAGCATTAGCCAAGGTTAGTTGAGGAAGCCTATTAATATTAGCTAGAGTCCAGGAAAGACCTCTTTCAAGGTAGATTTTCTGTCGTTCTGAAGGAGTTCTTAATTCGATATTGTCAATCTTAGTATCCTTAAAGTCCATGGATTGAAGACGCAGGAATTCTGGACTATCGATGGAGGGGGTATTAACTAAGAATTGGTAATAATCATCATTATGTCCAGTAAGAAAATAAAAAGGTCCTCCCTTAGAAGAGAGGACAAAAGTATTGTATTTAGAAAATGTGAATAAACCGTAAGGTAGGTTAATGAAAAAGATTAACCCAATTAAAACAGATGAGTGTAGAATCTTTCTAGATAGTCTAGGTTGAGCAAGAAAGATAATAAGCAGGAACCCAGGAAGAATTAGGATTATATGAGACTTTGTAAGAAGTGCTAGAGTATAAAAAAGAGCGAAATAAAAAATACTGTTTAGAGATTTTGACTTTATATATTTTACGATATGGTAAAAGGAGATAATAAATAGTGATTGGAACAAAGATTCCTGTGAGGCTAGGTGAGTCCAGTAAAAGAATGGAAAGCAAAACGAGTATAGCAATCCTGAAAAAATGGCAACTGATTTTCTACTAAATATAAAATATGATGCCTTAGTTAAATATACTGCAGAAAGACTAGAAAGGGTAATTTGAGCTAATTGAAGGGAAACAACCCAATGTCCAAAAGGATTTAGGTATTTAAAGAAAGCTTGAAAGACAGGGAAAAGAGGGGAAACAATAAAAGCATTGATACTTGGATTAAATTGACCAGCAAGAAGTTGATCACTTAGTATTTGATATCTTGAATAATCTGCGCCATCTGTGTAATCAAGACCGGAAACAAAAAGCCATATTAATCTTCCTAAAAAAGCTAGTCCAAAAATAATCCATAACATTCTTGAATTCATACTGATAATTGAAACAGTTTAAAAAGAATACTACAGAGGAGAGTTGGAGGCAATTTAATTACGTATAAATAATTAATTATATATATTGCAGGGGATTTTATGGGTAACTATTAGGATTGTCTATACAGAGAGTAATCAGAAGAATTGTCATTTAAAAGGAAACATTGAAAATTTGAGGCTGGGATAATTTGATAAAGTCCAATGAAGTGATAATATAAGGGTTTGATTGCGTACTATGTGCGGGATCATCGGGATATTTGGAAGATCTGTCGCAAAAACAGATTTTGTTGATTTCGCTAGGAACGCCCTCGAAGGGACTCTATATAGGGGGCCGGATGAAAGCAGGTTAATTACTGATGATTCATATATCATTGGATTTAATCGATTAGCGATTAATCATTTAGACTCTGGGAAACAACCGAAGGTTTTTAAAGAAGGTAGCAAAGAATCAGTATTATGCTTGAACGGAGAAATTTTTAATCATAAAGAGCTAGAGTCAATATACTTGTCAAAACCATATGGAAGAGATGAGGTAACTGTACTAGCAGATCTGTATAAAATAATAGGAATTGATTTTATATCGTTATTAAATGGTCAGTTTTCAATACTGATATATTCAGGGGAGTCTAAAAAAGTTATATTAGCAAGAGACCCATTTGGAATTAGGCCATTATTTTACCATCTAGATCACATTAGAAAGGCTCTAATAGTGACGTCAGATATTAAAAGTTTATGGTCTACAAAAGTAAATAAGACAATTGATGAGAAGCAACTTGCAAGAATTCACATCACATGGTCAACATCTTTAGATAAGACTATTTGGAAGGATGTTTTGCAAGTGAGGCCAGGTTATCTTAAAGTGTTTGATTATGAGTCAAACGAAATAAGGAGTGGACGGGAAGTATGTTTCTGGGATTGGTGCAAGAAGATAGAAAGTACCAACAAAAACAATGATATAATATCAACATCTGAAGAAGAAGCAAGGTTTAGGTATGAATTAAGACAGTCAGTAAGTAGGCAATCAATGAGTGAGGTTGGTATCGGTAGTTATTTGTCCGGAGGAATAGATTCATCAGCTATAGCCTATGAGCTTAATAATAAAGACGATGAGTTACTCAAAACATACTCAATATCCTTTAAAGATATTGAGTATGATGAATCTGAAAAGCAAGAGTTAATTGTAAATTTATTAGATTCCGAAAACACGAAATTAAGTATAGGTGATGAAGATATTGGAGAGAATTTTAAAAATATAAGCAGCTTTATTCAACAGCCATATTTTCGAACAGCTCCAATCCCACTGTACATGCTTGCTGAAAAGGTAAGGTTAAATGGTCAAAAGGCTGTTTTAACTGGTGAAGGGGCTGACGAAATTTTACTAGGTTATGATATTTTCAGAGAGAAAGTTGCTATAGATTTCATCAAAGAGAATCCCAAGTCAAAGTGGAGATATAAGATATTTGACAGGCTATATTCATACTTGCCACAATTTAAGAATCAAAGATATAGAAAATTAGCGATAGAGACATTAATGAGGGAAGGTAACTATGGTGTTTTAAACCCACTTAAATCAAGGATCTCTAACAACAGTAGGAGTCTTGGATTTCTCGACAATGTGGTAATAGAAGAGGAGATAGATAAGCTTATTAATGAATATGATGATTATACATCCGGTTATGAGTTGGATGGTGTAGATATGATTCAACTATTTGAGATAAATAATTTGCTCTCAGGATATTTATTGACATCCCAAGGAGATAGAGTGGCTATGGCCAACTCTGTAGAAACAAGATATCCATATCTTGATCTCGATTTTGTTAATTATGCTTTGGGGCTACCAAGAATCTTTAAATTACGCGGAACAGAGTACAAAAGAATACTACGGTCGTCATATAGATCTCGTCTGCCAAAAAAAATAGTAGATGCTCCAAAAATTGCGTATCAAGCTCCAGAAGCAAGAGCAATCTTATTGTCGTCCGAAATAATGGATGATCTGCTAAGCAAAAGTAATCCTATTTACAGGCATTACTCCTATGAAATGGTCAGGAAAGTAATCAACAGAGTATCAGAGTCGGGTAAAAGAGGTAGTTTTGGAGATAATATGTTAATTTGCGTATGTGCGTCCCTCTCAACTATTCTAAGCAATGGACAAGGTTAAAGACACCCTTATAGAATTCATCTTGAAGAAGTCAGATGTAAATAACAAAGAGGAGATCCCTCTAGACAAATCGCTATTGGCAGAAGGAATCCTTGATTCATTTGGTGTGATAGAACTGGTAGAGTATATAGAGAATAAGTGGAAGATTGTAATTGAAGATAATGAGTTTACGTTAGAGACAATGGGATCTATTAATAAAATGATTAAGTTAATCAACTCTAAAGCAAGATAACTAATTAGGTGAAATGATTCCAAGCAAAAAAACTAGAAGTATACTAGCTTATGCGCCTAATGCCGGTTGAGTATATAGCAATGAAGAAAGAATTACCTTGGAGTGATTACATAATAGTGGTAGCACATCCTGATGATGAAATAATATTCTCGAGTTCAATAGTTAAGAATGCAAAAAAAGTAGTTATCTGTTTTAATGATGTACAAGAAAACAAAGCTTTATCAGAAGGGAGGAAGTCAGCGCAGAGTGATTTTCCTCTTAAAAATACAAAATTTTTGAATGTTGTTCAAGCAAGAAGCGTTGGTAGGCAATTGGTTTACAATGAAAGGCTTGAGACTGATTTTGGGATTATCGGTTCAAGGCATTATGAAGATTATAAATCGAGTTATTTAATAATCAAAAGTAAGCTAAGGTACTTGCTGAAAAACTCTAGTCATGTCATAACGCATAACCCATGGGGTGAATATGGACATAGTGATCATATTCAAGTGCACAAAATAGTAGTGGATCTTTCCAAAGAGATAGGATATAAATGTATAGTATTTGGATACACAGGCATATCAAACTTTAAATACTATAAAAGCAAACAACATTTGCTCGAAAACTGCATTAAGCTTCCTACAAATCATACTATCTATAATAGACTTAAAAATCATTATGTCCAAAACCACTGCTGGACATGGTGGGACAAGTACTTGCCAGGAAAATATGAATACTTTTTTTCGTACAAAAAAAATATTTTAAAGGAAAGAGTTCACAGAGAGTATCCGATCATGCTAATATATATGAAGTTAGTGGGAGGCTCTGTAATAGAGTATAAATCAGAACATAAATTTCTCAAGTTAATCTACTTATGGATTAGTTTATATAGTGAATGGTTTATCAAACCTCTCAAGAATCTCGCAACTAGCAGTATTAGTATATTCAAGAAGTGGTTGAGCTAAGATGGTACATAAGATACAAAGGATAGAAGCATCAGATCTCATAGAAAATATAAATTTCATTTCAAAGGGTCTTAATTGGTCGGATAATAGAAAGAGGCAGGTTATTAATTATATTGTCAAGGCAAACAGAGGATTAGGTTTCTATGGATATAGTTCTAGAAATGAGAGTAACATTTGTGGTGCGATGCTAACCCCCTATCAAGGGAGGATAGAGGATTGTAGTTGCGTGAGTTATATGGCTCTTTATTTTGAAAGGGAGCACAGAGGCTTAGAGGTGTACAAATTCTGCAAATTAGTGACAAGTGAAATAAAAGAAGAGGGTTATACAATATCTAGTTTCAGCCCTAGTAGAGCAACAAGACTATTGTTAGGTTCTGTCGGGTTTAAAAGCATGAATTCATATGAAAAGAGATGGCATATATTAGGAATTAAAAAAATTATAAGTGCAATCAGAAGTGGACTTAATCGGACCATAGAATTAAAGCTATTGATGAGAAATGAATCAAATGAAAACATCATTAGTAACTTAGGTGATGTAAATCGCTACATGTTTATTGATAATGGTAAGGAAATTGAGTTTATGGGAATCAGATCAAGAGCAACTATAAAAAGGATGGGAATAAAAAGAGAGCTATCTGGATTTAAAATACTATGGATAGAAGATGAATGCTTGTCTGAGAAATCATGGAATAGGTTATGTGGATTAATCGCGCTAAAAACAGCATCTTTTTGGATAACTATGATTTGCAAGAGGAAAGCCAAAAATAGTAAAGAGGCGGGCTATATGATTAACTCCACAGAGGGTAAATCTGATTTTGTATACCCACTAGGAAGCGAGATCTGCTTGAAGCCCTTATCTGAATAAATAAATGGTTTGACTATACTATGATGATGTATTCAAGAGGAAGGTTATCATCAATGGGAACTCACGATTCTAGATTAATTGTTCTTACCTATAATATATCTCCAAGGTTAGGTGCTCAGTCAATACAGGTGTCTCGACTTTTGAGCCATATTAGAACCAAGTTAAAGTTAATATATGGTGATTCTAGTATTGAGGGTGGCCTGAGGGTAGGAGCATATGAAAGCCTAGGGAAGAAAAAGGATTCAGTACAAATAAAGCCATTAGTTAATAGTAATAATATTTTATCGAGAATATTATTCAAAACGCTACCTTTTCTTGATATGTTTCCTGATAGAATAATATTTTGGTCATTAAGAAGCTATATAAATCTACTATTTAGCAGAGATTTATCAGCAGGTTATAGGGGGGTGTTGTCTTTCGGTACTCCCATGTCTCTACATATACTAGGTTCATTATTATCTAGGAAAATGAATATTCCACATATACTCTATTATAGTGATCCTTGGCCATGGAATGAGAATCCATATCACAAGGGGACGTCTTTATTAGTAAAGCAAATAAATAAAAAACTAGAGTCGTGGGTTTTATCAAACAGTCAACATTGTATATTTAGCAACAAGGCAGTGGCAAATTTCTACAAGGATAGGTATCCAAGAATAACTTTAAGCGTCCTAGGTCACTCGTATGACGAACAATTGTACGAGCGCAGAAATGATAGGGAGGCGAAGAACCGGAAGGTGATGACAGTAAGAACAATAGGGGACTTTTATGGGCCTAGATCACCTAATCCACTATTAATATCGATTCATCAATATATACAAGATCATCCAGAAATAGACTTATCTCAAATGCTGAAAGTAGAAATTTATGGTAGGTGTAATGAGAAAAACTTAAATCATGTGATTAAGGAATTAGGGCTAAAAGAGATTATTTTCTTTAAAGGTAGGGTATCATATATAAAGTCGCTGGAACTTATGTCAAGAGCTGATCTACTACTATTAATTGATGCAAAAGTAAGTCCAAATTTATATTTCCCTTCAAAATTAGCTGATTACCTAGGAAGTAAAGTGCCAATCATTGGTTTAACAGATAGAGATGGGCCTGCAGGCCAAATACTTTCATCCACAGGTAACAAAGTTATTGACCACGCTGACGAAGGCACTCTCATGGAGTCTATTTACAGTAAGTTATTTTTAGAAGACGTAACAAGTATGGATGCCTATGAAGAATATGAGATTAGAGCAGTTGCTAAAAAATTCGATGCGATAATAGATAGTGTTATACCAGTTAAAGCCTAGTTAGGCTTAAAAATTATTTTGATAATAATGGAATAACACCCTTTTCAAGCAACTTGTGAAAGCTCATATGTTTCTGATCTCGAATCGAAACTATAGGATTATCAACTGGCCACGGAATAGCTAGATACTCATCACTCCATAGAAGACCATATTCATTAGAAGGCTCGTAAGTCTGCGTCATTTTATAATGGAGGTCTGCCCAGTCAGATAGCACACAAAATCCATGAGCGAATCCTTCAGGCATGAAAAGTTGATTAGGCCCTGATTTACTGTCTAGAGTTACGCTAAAGTATCTTCCGTAAGTCTCTGACTCAGTTCTCAAGTCTACTACTACATCAAAAACAACTCCTGTTACTACCGTAAGGAGTTGAGCCTGGGGTTTATAGCGGGTAAAATGAAGTCCACGTAATACATTTCTCCTTGACCTAGACAGTCCATCTTGTAAAAAGTTACAGGTTATTCCTTCACTGATATATCTATCAGTTTTATATGCTTCCATAAAATGTCCACGTTCATCAGAAAACTTGTCCGGTTCAATAACTAATAAGCCCTCAATATAACAGGATTTAAAGTTCATTGATTTAAACTATTTTCTACAACATGCTACATATATCTTGGCAAGATAGCAATGATTAATAAGATGACAACTGTGCAGCAAAGATTTCAAATGAAATTCCCTAATTTTACTGACCTATAACAGAAGAATAAGTTACATTGATATAAGTATTATTAGAGTTATTATGACTCGATATTTCAATGCACTTTTACCTCTGGTACATGTGTAATCCACTTACCGCCGGATGCTATGAACTCTTGTTCCTTAGCCATGATTTCTTCGGCATGATTCCAAGCAAACAAAACGGCATAGTCAGGAGGGTTACTTTTAAAAAACTCATAAGGTCTTACAGGTATATGCATCCCAGGGCTAAAGGTTCCATGCTTAATTGGAGTTGTATCAGAAATGTATTCTATTAAGTCTGGTCCAATTCCGCAGTAATTCAAAATAGTCGTACTCTTGGAAGTAGCCGCATAACCGACAATCCTTTTACCTTGACCTTTTAAAGTAGTTAAGAGGTTTATTAAATCAGATTTAGATTTTTGAACTCTTTTTTTAAACATTTCAAAAGTCTCTGCCTTATCAAGGCCCTGTCGTAATTCTTTTGATATAATCTCATCCACAGAGGAATCGACAGTATAAGCACCTTTATGTGCTAATACATAACGAAGTGAACCTCCATGTGTTTTTTGAGGGATAACATTTATCAACTCTAAACCATAGTCTTTAAAAAGATTCTGAATTGAAAGCGCAGAAAAAAGATATACATGCTCATCATAGATCTGATCGTAGGAATTTTTTTCTATAACATCTCCCAAGTAAGGGTCTTCAAACATTACTACACCTGTAGGTTTCAAAAGAATCTTAATTCCTCGTACAACATCATTTATATCGGGGATATGGCACATTACATTTGCCGCCAAAAAAGCATCTGCTTGTCCATGTTCGTTAACTATTCTATTTGCACATTCCTCGGTAAAAAATTCTGAGATAGTTTTTACACCTAGAGAGTTAGCAGCTTTCGCTACATTTAAAGAAGGCTCGATCCCTAGATGCCTGATACCTGAACTAACAAAATTTTTAAGCATTATTCCATCATTGCATCCCAGCTCAATAACAAATGGATCGACAGTACTTAAATATTTTGAATCTTTTAAGCTATCTGAAAAGGCCTTAAAGTGTTTTTCCATGCTTTTAGAAGTACTTGAATAAAATGCATAGTTTGCATGGAACATTTGCTGTGGAGAAGGTTGATCTATTAATTGAAACATGTAACTTTCCTGGCAATATCCAACTGACATATTATAAAAATATTCCCGTTCAAAATCTGTTGAATTCAAAAATCCATTACCTAAAGGCTGATCACCAAAGTCTATTAAAGGAATCAAGGGATTACCAGAAATCCTACAAAGAGATTGTTGCATAATTGCGAAATAGCCTAGAAGTCCTTAATGGTGATATTACATGATAACCAGGGGAATAGGTCTAATAATCCTGATTAATTGAACTACTTGTTCAGACCAGATCAGTTAGTTCAAAGCCTTTTGTTTAAAATCACAATAGGGAGCGTCATCATTTTGTACACGGAGTCAAATACCTTCTATCTTCTAAAAGGACTATAAGTTGCTATAATCTTATATGGCATCGATTAGGATAAGAAACCATTCCTTAAGAAATATGCTCACAACAAAGAATAGAGAATGAAACAAAGTTTTGACTTTAGTGTCAAAGATAGTGATAAAGAATGATAATGAAATAAATTAAATGCTTTCAAAGTTGGTACATAATGTGAACGGTAAGAGCACCAAGCCAAGTCTCTTGATAGTAGGCGGAGGGATAGTTGGACTAACAATTGCTAGAGAAGCCAATCTCAGCAAGAGTTTCTCTTCAATAACTGTTTTAGAGAAAGAGAATAAATTTGGGATGCATGCATCTACCAGGAATAGTGGGGTTATACATGCTGGCTTTTACTACACGCCTGACTCTCAAAGAGGTAGGTTTTGCTCTAAAGCAAATGAACTGATGAGAAACTATTGCATTAAAAATAGTATCCCAGTAAACAGATGTGGCAAAGTCGTTGTTACTCGTAATTCAAATGATGAGCAGTCACTAGAGGAACTTTATAAAAGAGGCAAAGCAAATGGATCTGATATTAGTCTCTTTACAAAAGAGAAGTTATCTAAGTATGAACCATTGGCCTATACATACGAAAGATTTCTGTGGTCACCAAATACTTGGAGTGCTTCACCAAAGTACTTATTGTCAAAAATAATCCAAGAGCTAAAAGAAGCTAAAGTAAAACTAATTAATAGCACAAAGGTTTCTAGCGTCGAGCCTCACAAAGTAATTACTGAAAAAGGGGAGAGATTCTTTTTTGATATCTTAATTAATTCATCTGGTGGCTATTCACTATCATTAGCAAAAGAATGCGGTTTGTATCCACCATACAAACTTCTTCCATTTAAAGGAATTTACTTAAAAAGCAACAAAGCCATAAAGACTTTTAAATCACATATCTACCCTGTTCCCAACATTTCCCAGCCATTCCTGGGTATACATACCACAATTACATATGATAACTTTCTAAAGTTAGGTCCAACAGCAATTCCAGTACTGTCTCCGGAAAACTATTCATTATTTGAAGGGTTAGATCTTTCTATTACTCCTGAGATCTTTTCTCTTCAAATTAGTTGTCTGTTATCTAACTCATTTAACTTTAGAGATTTAGCGCTAAAGGAGTCTAAATATCTAATAAAGTCTAATATCATAAAGGAAGCTCAGAAGTTAACATATTACAAACTTAATGACATTTCATTTGATTGGTACTCACCAGGGATACGTCCTCAATTATTTAATACAGACAAGAGGTGTCTAGAAATGGACTTTGTTTTTCTCAGGAAGGAATCTACATTTCATGTATTAAACTCAATATCACCTGCATGGACCTGCTCATTTAAGACTGCCCAATATGTCTTAGATGAAGTATTGAAGTCAATAAGAACTTGATTAAAGGAAATAAAATTCTTAAGGGGGTTTTGAAAACCAACAACATCATTTGAACTTCTAAGATATATCCATTCGAAGGAGCTTTTCATAAATACCTCTTCTACTACCGATAATCAAAAATGTTCACCGATTTCTCTGGTGATGTTAGTGATTAGGACTTGGGAGTTGTCTTCTGCAAGTAGCTTTTCGTGAAGGTTGCTATGTCTATACAAGCCTTGTTTCCGTTAGCTCGTTCTGAGATAGCTTTACACCCTAGAGAATTGCCATCTCTTAAACTTTTTCTAAAGGTGGAGAAAAGAAAAAGCATGCAAAAAAGCTTATTTTATTTATTAATAGGATTAATTGAACAAAAGGTCCCTGGCTGGAAGTTGAAAATTTGCTTAACCACAGTTGATTTTGTAGGACCTCTTAGTGTATAATAATTTTCATGAACGAAGCTAAGCAACACGCAAAATTACTGAAGCTGCAAACTAAGGCTCAGAAATGCCTAACTAGGGAAGAAGCTCAGGATCTGATTCGCAAGTCTGACAAGGCACACTCCAAGCTGTCTTCTTAAATAACTTGCTTTATACCTAAAGCTCTCTCATGAAAGTCAGCCTAGGTTGAATATTAATTTGAATATTTCAAGGATTTAAGCTTAGTCCATTATCATAAAAGCTTCCTTAATCAACTCTCTAAGATATAATTAATCATACTTAAATAGAGTAGAAATGAATGGATCTGAATTCTTTCTTACATAAGCTTTCTTTGATGACAGTTTACAATCCTATTTTTTCAATTGTTTTAATAAGTGCAATTTGGTTTATTCCAGGAATTTTAATTAGGCGCATGGCGGAAAGAAGATCTGCAACATTAAAGAAAAAGTCTCAAGAGGAGAAGCTTGAAAGGCTATACCCAAAAACAAAATAAGTTATTAGCATAAGTAGATTCACCAAGGCTCTTGGTAAAAAATGTTTTTTGATATGGGTATTATTGAAGCTGAATAATATTAGAGTAAAGTACATTCAAAATCAAGTGCGTTTAAAATGCCTTTTATTTTAACTGCTAAAGATGGAAGATTATTTCTTGACGAAGAAATGATGGATCAAGTCTCCCCATTTCTTGAATGTCCTGCCGGAATTAGTAAAGGAAATTTACTGATGAAAGCCTCACTTAAAAACATTCTAACCATTTGCGATCACATTGTTTATAGATTTATTAGATCAGGAGGTATTTTTCTATTGGATTCTAAATGGTTACAACCAATCACATCAGGTGTGGTCAGGAAGTATGGGAAAGTAGGCAATCTAATGAGCAACAAATCAGTTTCTGATAATATCAATTTTCAAAATAGAGTCACTAGAGGTTGGTGCTACCTACTAAGTGGAGCTCTTCACAGATTCTTTTATAAGGATTTTGATCTGTACTGTAATTCGACTCCTTTAATCAATAATGATACTCATTGGTGGTTACAAGACAGGAAAAACAACATTATTGATTTAACAGCCGATCAATACTTACTAAATGATATCTATACCTGTAGGGAAAAAGGTAAAATTCATGCCCCTTTAGGGAAGCCATATTCTCTTAAAACACGGGATCTAGCATTTACAATTGCGAACGACTTGTGTAGGGAAGGAGTTGATATAAGGAAAATAAAAGTTGATGAATATGAATTACATTAAGTACTGAGCACAATCATAAATCTTAAGAGTATTAAGAGCTTATCTAATTATTGGCTAAGGCATAACACCGATGGAGGTGACGTACTTGATCATCAATATGGTCAACAAATGATGATCCCATCAATCCCAACCAATATCTTCCATCTGACTTTAAAACTAGCACTGGCTTTATAGAGCCTCTACAGGAATATCTATCAATGGAGTCTCTAAGCAGTTTGTTCAACAAGTCGCCGTTTGGATACCTAGAAAGACGCCTGCAAAGACCAGTAAGCTGGGAAGAAGAGACAAAAGTCGGGTAATCAGCGTCTGTAACCAATATCAAGCCTTCTAACCAATGAACCTCCGCTAAAAGATCCTCTATGGAAGAAAGCAACGACGGTTCCGGGAAAGACATTCGAAGACCTCCCTTAATCTTTTCTTCACATTCTACGCCTTTCCGTTTTTCTTGAGCAAAAAGGCTTCGATGGACTTAATTCGAAAGAATTAGTAATCCCATCTGGCCAAAGGCTATTGATCTATGGGAAGCAGTTCTGAAGCCAACTTCTAAGGCCAAATGTTCTAGTTCAAGACCAGTTAGGAATCTTTCAAGGCTGCTCTCTAAATAAGCGTATTGTTCCCGCAACCCAAACAACGCAGCGATGGGAACAACTACCCCTCGAAGATAAAGCTTTTGGAAGATGCTTTCGGGGGTACCCAAGGGTGTCTTGTTGAAATCAAGTATCCCTGCCATGGAGCCTGGCTTAAGTAGCCGTCTGAGCTCTGACAACCCCTTTTTAGGGTCGGACAGGTTACGTAACCCATATGCCATTACTCCTCCATCAAAAGAACTAGTAGGTAACTCAGTTTTTAACGCATCACAC
>QCFS01000019.1 GCA_003278365.1 Prochlorococcus sp. AG-363-M17
ACTGGAGAATGTTCCAGTGGAATCATCATTAGGGCCTTTGAGAATCTCACTTTGACCTATTGCTAAACCCCAGGGCCTTAGCCCTCTATATGCCCCCAATTTCAGTGGATGTCCTAAAGGTATAGAAAGTTCTTCTTCTAATTCTGGTCTAAGACTTTCAAAAATCGAAGAGACAACCCTGTCAGTCCCCACCCACGCAACTCCACCAAAAAACATAAGGGAAGTAAAAGCCCCTGCCAGTTTCCATCGCTTTTTTGCAATGGATCTGATTCTTACTCCCATCTCATCCCTTTCACCTTTAAGGGAGTAGTTGAACTATAAGAACTCAATCCCATCTTCACCAGCCCATGTCTCTTCCTGAGCTACTTCAAGTTTCCATAAAATGGCTTCTTTGGGCATCTTTAGCCTTAAGCGTCCTTACCTTAATCTCTTTCATATTCCGACTGAAACAGAGCTTTCGGCTCTTTGGAGCATTAGCATTCACATTGCTTTTAGCTGGGAGCAGTTGGGCATTTAAAGAAGGTTATACACCACCAATAGTCATAGAGGGAGCATTACACCCTCCTATTGTTTTTGATAATGGAGGTGATCTAGTTGTAGCTCAAGCCACAGAAGATTTTCCGAACGAATCTATCGAACCAACCTTGTTAGAGCTAGCTGGAAATCTTAGTGGTGGACGTAAGGGAGGTCCCGTTCATATACGACTTAGAAAAGTCTCTAAAGACGCTGAAGGAATTAGCAAACCCATAATCATTGGTGAAGTTATACGTGACTTGCAACTAGGAACCTCTGCCTTGGTTCCGCAGGCAACTAATGAACTTATGCCTGACTTGCAGATAGAAACTCCTGCATTGGTTCCAGATACGACTAATGAACTTATGCCTGACTTGCAGCTAGAAACTCCTGCATTGGTTCCAGATACGACTAATGAACTTATGCCTGACTTGCAGCCAGAAACATCTGAATTGGTTCCAGATACGACTAATGAATCATGAAACATCTTTAGAAAGTCTTTCTAAGAACTTTAGAGATGAACAGAAAGCACTTTTATCAATAGGCATTAACAACTGGACACAAGTACAAGAATTACGAGAAGAAGTCCTATACGAGCTTGCTCAAACGACTAATTCAACATTAAGCAACTTAAAAAGAATTAAAGGGATTTCGGTTTTTGTATGTGAACTCAAACTGACACCAGCAGAGGCATCATTACTAATTCATGCAGGGATTGGCTCTATAAAGGCCCTTTCCAATTCCACACCTCAGGAAGTGTTGAATAAAACAGGGCGCTTAAAACGACAACTTAGTTTTTATACAGATAAGTCTTTTGATCTCACCACAGCAAACAAGTGGATTAAGCATGCCAAAGCAATAGGCAAAGCAAAAACTGACCCATACCCCCTCCATTAAGCTGCCCTTAAGGCTTGAAATATATTTATGCCACCACCTGGAGGGCAAATGCGTTACCTAGCTTGGTTAACACTTATCGCAGGTACCAATATCCTGCCGATTCAAGCACAATCAACCCTTTTGGAAAGCGTAAAGAGTAATCAACAAGAAGCGCTTGCTCTTTGCAAAGAATTCAGAGCACTAAATAAAAGAGGAGTCTCCGCAAGCTCTAACATCGCAATTAGTGATATATCTCGTAAACGCAACATCAGCCAAATAGATGCTGAGATTCTTTCTACGTATGTAATTGGACTTAATTGCCCAGATGTCCGCTGAAGATTCTAGAGAAACTGGCTCAATAATATGGAAGGACCTCTCCTTAATCCTTAAGGATGGCACAAAATTATCTTCGAGAATATGGCATCCTCAAGAAGGTGGTCCGTGGCCAGCATTATTAATGCGACAGCCATATGGTCGTGCACTTGCCTCAACAGTTACTTATGCACATCCACATTGGTGGGCTAGCAATGGATACCTAGTAATCATTCAAGATGTTCGTGGCCAGGGTGACTCTGAAGGAGAATTTAAAGGCTTCAGTCAGGAAGCTTCTGATACAACTGAAACGCATCACTGGGCCAGATCATTACCTGAATGCAATGGGCGTCTTGGAACTTTTGGATTTTCATATCAAGGATTTACGCAGCTAATTGCGGAAAAAGGGGCCCCCCCTCCAGATTGCATGGCACCAGCCATGACAGGATTCGACGAATCTGTTCACTGGAGCAGAGAAGGCGGTGCCTTTTGGTGGCACTTAGGGATGGCCTGGGGAATTCAATTGGCATCTTTAAAAGCACGCAGAGAAAAAAATTATTTAGCTTGGGAAACCCTGAGGAATAGTCTTATTGATGGGAGTTATCTATACGAAGGGGAAAGACTTCTAAAACGAAATGATCCTCAAGGAATGATTCTAAAATGGCTAGAGCAATCAAAAGAAGCGAGTAAAAAGTCTCTGGTTCACCACCCTTTAAAATCCTGGCTTCGTAAACCAATGCTTTTAATTGGTGGTTTATGGGACCCACATCTAAAAGGAATTCTTGATATCTATAAACTCTCTACACAAGCAGGAGGAAAGCCTCAAATTCATATAGGTCCTTCCACACATCTGAATTGGTGGGATGAAGCCAATCAGCTTCAACTTAATTTTTTTAATCAACATCTATATGAAAAAGAGAAGGAAAATATTATCGAAGGCAAAGACTTGATCTGGAATGTGACAACAAGGGGTTGGCAAGAGATAGAAGAACCTCGCACATCAGAATCACTAGAAAAGACTGTATGGTCATTATCAAGTAATGGACTTGCATGTGTAGACAAGAAAGATGGTGTACTTTCAAAAGAAGGTAATGGGGAAGGAATGGTTTCTATTGTTCACGACCCATGGCGTCCAGTCCCTTCAATAGGGGGGCATCTATCACCAATACCAGGCTTAGCTGAAAGAAGCGATATAGATTCTAGGAATGATGTAGCAACATTTAGTACTGCTAAATTACGGAATAATCTTCACATCGAAGGCATACCTTATCTAACTCTTGATGTTCATTCTGACCAATCAGGGTTTGACCTTTGTGTAGCACTGTCAATAGTAAATGCAAATGATAAGGAAGTTACACAGATTTCAACTGGCGTATATCGGGCTCTAGGGGAGGATGCCTTACAACCAGCTACTAGAGAAGTGGTAATGCATCCTTTATGTGCAGACATATGCAGCGGACAGAAACTACGAATTTCTATATCAGGTGCCGCTTGGCCAGCCATAGGAGTAAATCCAGGAGACACCTGTGAAGAGATAGGTCCACCCTCAGCCAAGTGCAATGTCATCACTCTGATTTTGGATCTAACTCATTCCAAGCTGAAATTCTCTCCATTACTTTTAGACAATTGAACCTCCCTAAGCTCATTAGACGAAATCCAAAAATCCTGTTGTCTGAGCTAACCCGAAAAGTTTGCCTTTGAACATTCAACATAAAGGAATGCACTCCTCAGAATAAACTCGAATATTAAGCCGCTCTTAAAAATGAGCACCAGTATTTCACTTGACTGGATGGCAGAAGAGGGTCTTTCTTTGGCGGAATGTCGTCATGATGACCCATTTTCAATCCTTGGTCCCCAACGCCTCAAAAAAGACTGGATTGTAAGGATTTGGATGCCTGAGGCATCAGAAGTAATACTTCTCCTTGAAAACGAAAAGAAAGTTCTCACAAATCCCAATCACCCTTGGATCTTTGAAGGTCTTCTAAAAGAAGATCCTGGTTGTAACTACAAAGTAAAAGTCAATAGGGGAAACATCTCACACAAGCAATATGACCCCTGGGCGTTCCGTGAAGAGTGGATGGGAGAAATTGATAGGCACTTATTTGCAGAAGGTAATCACCACCATATTTGGAAGAAGATGGGTGCCCACCCGATAAAGCGCGAAGGTGTTAAAGGAGTGGTTTTTTGTTTATGGGCACCAAATGCTAAAAGCGTTTCTGTATTAGGAGACCTAAATTCATGGGATGGTCGCCATCATCCAATGCAACGCCGAAATGGCGGGATATGGGAAATTTTTATTCCTGGTGTAAAAGAAAACACACTCTATAAATACGAAATACGTACTCAAAATGGTCATTGCTATCAAAAAGCCGATCCTTATGGCTTCCAACATGAAATAAGACCTGCTACTAGTTCAATAGTTAGGAAGCTAAATGAATATAAATGGAAAGATAAAAAATGGCTCCATCAAAGAGACAACCAAAACCCCATAGAGCAGCCTATTTCTGTTTATGAAATGCATTTAGGAAGCTGGATGCATGAGACTATTGACAAACCTTTTTTAGACACAAATGGAGAACCTCGTCCGCCTGTACTAGCTGCAGAAATGAAGCCAGGTGCAAGACTTCTCACTTACATCGAATTAGCAGAAAGACTTATTCCTTATGTAAAAGCAAGAGGTTTTACACATATAGAGTTGATGCCAATTGCTGAACACCCGTTTGATGGGTCTTGGGGATACCAAGTAACAGGATGGTATGCACCAACAAGTCGCTATGGAGATCCCAATGAATTCAAATATTTTGTAGATCAATGCCATCAAGAGGGCATTGGAGTAATCCTTGATTGGGTTCCAGGTCACTTTCCGAAAGACAGCCATGGACTTGCCTACTTTGACGGGAGTCACCTATATGAACATGGAGACCCAAGAATAGGGGAACATAAAGAATGGGGAACTCTGATTTTTAATTACAGCAGGAATGAAGTTCGCAACTTTCTTGTTGCGAACTTAATCTATTGGTTTGAAGAATTTCATATAGATGGAATCAGGGTTGATGCAGTTGCATCAATGCTTTATAGAGATTATTTGCGTCCTGATGGTGCTTGGATCCCAAATGAGGATGGTGGGAGAGAAAATACTGAAGCTGTTAACTTCTTGCAGCAAGCTAATCACGTGCTATTTCAACACTACCCTGGTGCACTTTCTATCGCAGAAGAATCAACAACATGGCCAATGGTTACTCAACCTACTGATATTGGAGGTCTAGGTTTTAATCTTAAATGGAATATGGGATGGATGCACGATATGCTTGATTATTTTGAGATTGATCCTTGGTTTAGGAAATTTAATCAGAATAATATAACTTTCTCAATTTGGTACAACTACACAGAGAATTTTATGCTTGCTCTAAGCCATGATGAAGTGGTTCATGGTAAAAGCCATCTCCTTCATAAGATGCCAGGTGATGATTGGCAAAAATATGCAAATACTAGGGCTCTCCTTGCATATATGTGGACACATCCAGGTAAAAAAACAATATTCATGGGGATGGAGTTTGGACAAAGAAAAGAATGGAATGTGTGGGGAGATCTCGAATGGAATCTAATGAACTTTCAGCCTCACAAGGGAATTCAATTATTAGTAGATGACTTAAATAAAATGTATAAATCTGAACCAGCACTTTGGCGAGAGGATTTCGATCAATTCGGATTCCAATGGATTGATTGTACGGATAGCAATCACTCTGTGATTAGTTTTATGCGGCGAGAGCGAAGCAATGGAAACTGGCTTGTTGTAGTTGGTAACTTCACTCCTCAAAATCACTCTGATTACAAAATAGGAGTCCCAAAAAGTGGCTTCTATCATGAGATTCTGAATACAGATGCATCGATTTATGGCGGCAGCAACCTCGGAAACATGGGGGGCAAGGCCACCGACCATCACGGATGTCATGGCTATGAGCAATCATTAAGTCTTTGCCTCCCTCCACTAAGCATTCTGGTCTTTCGACATGACCCCAAAAGCAGTCCAGAGCTTTCGTGAAATTTAAAAAACATGTGACGAACCACCCCTCTCAGTAGCTGTTTGTTAGAAAAAGAGGTGCACCTTCAAGTAAGTTCCGGCTAAATCACAAATAATTAATGTCCGACTCTCAGCCCCTGTTGCTCCGCGCCGCGCGAGGTGAATCGGTCGAGCGTCCCCCCGTTTGGATGATGCGACAAGCGGGTCGATACATGAAGATCTATAGAGACCTCAGAGACCGTCATCCAAGCTTCAGAGAGAGGTCCGAAAACCCAGATCTCTCTTATGAGATTTCCATGCAACCATTCACGGCGTTCCAGCCAGATGGGGTAATACTTTTCTCCGATATCCTTACTCCATTGCCAGGGATGGGGATAAATTTCGATATTGTCGAGAGCAAAGGGCCTCTAATTGAAGATCCGATTCGCAATATTCAACAAGTCAATGATCTTCGAGCCCTCGAGCCCAAAGACTCCATGCCTTTTGTAGGTGAAGTTTTAACCCGCCTTAGAGAAACTGTAGGCAACAAAGCAGCAGTTCTTGGCTTTGTAGGAGCACCTTGGACACTCGCTGCATATGTGGTCGAAGGAAAAAGCAGCAAGAATTACTCAATCATCAAGGCGATGGCATTCCAAGAGCCTGAATTACTACACAAACTTCTTAACCATTTCGCCAACTCCATTGCAACCTATCTGAGATATCAAATCGATTCGGGAGCACAAGTAGTTCAGATGTTTGATTCATGGGCTGGTCAACTAAGTCCCATTGATTACGACACATTTGCTGCTCCTTATCAAAGGAAGGTAATTGAGCTAGTTAAATCAACCCATCCCGAGACTCCAATGATTCTTTATATCTCAGGAAGTGCTGGAGTCCTTGAGAGGATGGCTCAAACTGGAGTCGACATAGTTTCACTAGATTGGACTGTTGACATGGCAGATGGATGTAATCGTTTGCCAAAGAATGTAGGGATTCAAGGTAATGTTGATCCAGGGATTTTATTTGGTTCTCCTGATGCAATTAGGGACCGAATCCTTGATACCGTCCGGAAAGCCCAAGGACGAAAACACATATTGAATCTTGGCCACGGGATCCTTCCAGGTACCCCGGAAGAGAATGCAAAAGTTTTCTTTGAAACTGGCAAAAACATTAACAATTTACTAGGCAAAACAAATTGAGCAGAGAACAAATACTTGTAACAGGTGCTAGCGGATGTGTTGGTCAATACATAGTGAGCTGGCTATTAAAGAATTCCGAAGCTGATTTACTGCTATGGCTTAGAAATCCAAAAAAACTTACAGCAGTCTCTGCTGAACATCCTAGGATCAAACTCTTAGTTGGTGACTTAAGAGATGCAGACTCCTTCAAAGAAGAGTTAGTAAACATCACCCGTGTCATCCACACTGCAACTGCATGGGGAGACCCCGTTAGAGCACATCAAGTAAATGTAGTGGCAGTCAAAAAGATTCTGAAGCTTTTAAGACCAGAAATATTAGAGCAATTTATCTATTTTTCTACAGCAAGTATCCTGAACAAAGATCTAAAGCCTTTACCAGAAGCATTAGCATATGGAACAGAATACATTCAAACCAAAGCTGAGTGTCTAAGAGAACTAGAAAAGCACCCCCTATCTGAAAAGATTATTGCAGTATTTCCAACATTAGTATTTGGAGGACGCATTGATAATAAAAGCCTATTCCCTACTAGCTATTTAACTGAAGGTCTTAAAGAAGCTGTTAAATGGCTTTGGTTAGCACGTTGGCTAAGAGCAGATTCAACATTCCATTTCATACATGCCGCTGACATTGCTGTTGTGTGCGGACACCTAGCGACAAATCCCCATCAAACCAATCCAGAACAGGGGCAAGGCTCGCTTAGAAAAATAGTGCTTGGTCAACCTGCTATTTCCTTGAATTATGCAATCAGAAGACTTTGCCTTTGGAATGGAGTTCGACTAATGCCAGGCTTGCCTTTATGGGGTTGGCTTATCGAAGCTCTTATAAAAATCTTACCTATCGAGATTACCGATTGGGACAGGTTCAGTATCAAACAAAGGCACTTTGTACATAGCCCAATCAGCCCTCCAGAACGATTTGGTCATCCAAGCAGTGCGAGCACTCTTGAAGCAGTTTTAAACGGGTCAGGCCTTCAGAAATTCAAGTAAGTTACTTTTAGGTTATTATCTGGTTAATTACTTCGTTAAAATGCTAAAGCCATTGATTCGGTCAGTACTAGCAGCATGCTTTTCTATGCTGTTAATCATGGGCTTAAATGTACCTACAGCCCAAGCAAAAACAGTTGAGGTGAAGCTAGGCACAGACGATGGCATGCTCGCCTTTTCACCAAGCTCAGTGAATATTTCAGCAGGGGATTCAATCAAATTTGTCAACAATAAACTTGCTCCACATAATGCTGTTTTTGATGGAAATGAAGCTTTGAGTCACCCAGATCTAGCATTTGCTCCTGGTGAGTCCTGGACAAAAACGTTCTCAGATCCAGGGACCTACGATTTCTATTGTGAGCCTCACAGAGGAGCAGGCATGGTAGGCAAGGTAGTGGTCAATTAGCAAGAAAGGCAACTCACTAGTAAAACTACAAAATCAATCTTCAATAGCCAAGTGTCAAATCTTAGATGCTTGGCTTTTTACTTGGATCCAGAAGTTATTCATAGGATATAAATTAAAGGCAAATTCCATAATCAAGGGATTGCAAAAATCTCTTCAACAATGGACCATAAGGAAGAGAGATCCATTATTAACGTGTCCAGAGAAGGTTTGACAGATTTTCTACATTCCGTCCAACACAGTTCATCCCTCCGCAGAGAGATGGAAAAATGCAAAGATGACAATGAGCTACTTAAGCTAGCCCAAAATCTTGGTTACTCAATTAGTCAATCAGATCTAAACGAATCATCGAAGTATGAGGACATATCCCAATGGTTCAAAGTTAGCAGAATAAATCCTATAAAACGCTAAAAAGCATAGCTTTAGCAAAACCTACATAAGTGCAATTAACCGATTATTCTTCTATTAGATAAACAATTCAGCTTTTTGAATAGGAGGGGAGTTTCCCGAACCAAAGGAGAACCCCGAACTTTTTTATTCCGGTTTACCACCTATAAGGATGCTCAACTTTTCATAACCTTTTAAAGATAGATGCAAAAGAAGAAATGCAACCAACTTCAGATCAATTTACAGAAAAGGCCTGGTTAGCAATTATTGCATCAAAGGAAATTGCGATAGAGCATCGAAGCCAGCAATTAGAGACAGAGCACCTACTAAAATCCTTGATTGAACAGAAAGATTTAGCTAGAAGAATACTTGAGAAGACTGGTGTTTCAATCTACTTGCTTGAGCAAAGCCTTCTGGTCTACATACAACAACAACCAAAGATGAAAAGTATTCAAGATAATATCTATATTGGAAAGTCTTTAACCAAATGCCTAGAAGAAGCAAAGAAGGAGAGAGACGCCTTTAAAGACAAGTTCATATCCATTGAACATATGCTGCTTGGACTTTTAAAAGACAATCGATCTTGTTGCAAACTACTTAAAGAGGCAGGCGCAGACCCAAGCAAAATTAGGCTAGGGATAAATGAAATTCGCGGAAGTCAAAAGGTGGATAATCAAAACCCAGAAGGCAGCTATGAATCTCTCAAGAAATATGGAAGGGATCTATCAGAAGCTGCTCGCGAAGGACAATTAGATCCTGTGATTGGTAGAGATGAAGAAATTCGTCGGACAATCCAAATTTTGAGCCGCCGAACAAAAAACAATCCTGTCCTTATTGGAGAAGCAGGCGTTGGAAAGACAGCAATTGTAGAAGGTTTAGCACAAAGAATAGTAAATGGAGATGTCCCAACGGCTCTTCAGAATCGAAAGCTAATAGCTCTTGATTTGGGGTCGTTAATAGCAGGTGCAAAATATCGTGGTGAATTCGAAGAACGTCTAAAAGCGGTTCTTAAAGAAGTGACCTCTTCAGAAGGACAAATAGTTCTTTTCATAGATGAAATACACACAGTGGTTGGAGCAGGCGCATCAGGTGGAGCAATGGACGCAAGCAATTTGTTGAAACCAATGCTTGCGAGAGGAGAACTTCGTTGCATTGGAGCCACAACACTCAATGAGCACAGAGAGCATATAGAGAAAGATCCGGCTTTAGAGCGGAGGTTTCAACAAGTAATGATCGATCAACCAACAGTTGAGGACACAATTTCTATTCTTCGTGGACTGAAAGAGCGTTATGAAGTCCATCACGGAGTCCGTATAGCTGACAATGCACTAGTTGCAGCAGCAATTTTGAGCAATCGCTATATCACTGACAGATATCTACCAGACAAAGCAATTGACCTAGTCGATGAATCTGCTGCAAAGTTAAAAATGGAAATAACATCTAAGCCAGAAGAAATCGATGAGATTGACAGGAAAATAATACAACTAGAAATGGAAAAACTTTCTCTAGAGCGTGAGTCAGATATGGCTAGTAAAGAAAGATTAGTCCGACTAGAAGAGGAGCTTAAAGAGTTCACATCTCAACAATCTATACTAAACAAGCAATGGCAAAAGGAAAGAATTGCAATTGATGATCTCTCTACAATTAAAGAAGAGATTGAGCGAACACAGCTTCAAGTTGAGCAAGCAAAGAGAGACTATGATCTCAACAAAGCTGCCGAATTAGAATATGGGACTTTAGAAATACTGCAAAAGAAACTTAGCACTAAAGAAAAAGAGCTTGCTGCAGTAAGTGATTGCGAGGTCAAATCTCTTCTTAGAGAAGAGGTAACTGAGAATGATATTGCTGAAGTTATTGCAAAATGGACCGGAATTCCCATTTCAAAACTTGTTCAATCAGAAATAGAAAAGCTTTTAAGACTTGAAGATAATCTCCACTCAAGAGTGATCGGACAAAAGCAAGCTGTCAGTGCTGTAGCAGATGCAATCCAACGATCAAGAGCTGGAATGAATGATCCATCTCAACCAATAGCAAGTTTTTTATTTCTTGGACCAACAGGAGTGGGGAAAACAGAGCTAAGTAAAGCTTTGGCAGAACAAATCTTTGATAACGAGTCAGCGCTAGTAAGAATTGACATGTCCGAATATATGGAACGGCATTCTGTTAGCAGGCTTATTGGAGCGCCTCCTGGATATATTGGCTACGAAGCAGGTGGACAGTTAACAGAAGTTGTTAGAAGAAGGCCATATTCCGTAATTCTGTTTGATGAAGTAGAAAAAGCACATCAAGATATTTTCAACGTAATGCTGCAAATACTTGATGATGGAAGAATTACTGATGGAAAAGGTAGAACAGTAGATTTCTCCAATGTTGTAGTGATAATGACAAGCAACATTGGCAGTCAATCAATCATATCCTTAGGAGGTGATGACAAGAATCACAAACAGATGGAGGATCTAGTAAATGAATCTTTGCGAAGTCACTTCAAACCAGAGTTCTTAAATAGAATTGATGAAACAATTATTTTTCACAGTCTTGTTACTGAAGAGCTAAAAGATATTGTAATCCTTCAACTAGAAAGATTACGCAAGAGGCTTAACGAGCGAAAATTGTTATTAGAAATAACAGACTCAGCAGCAAGCTGGCTGGCAAATAAAGGTTATGATCCAATATATGGAGCAAGACCACTAAAGCGAGCTATTCAGCGAGAATTGGAAACACCTATTGCTAAGTTAATTCTCTCAGGAAAGTATTCCGAAGGTCAAACTATCAATGTAGATGTAAAGTCAGAAAATTTGTTTATAGATTAAGTTCAGAAAAAGAGTTAGAAAGACTAAAAGCTTTAACACACCTTTTTAAAATTCGGGAGGTTGCTGTTTAAACCAAGCAGGAACCTGCTGAAAAGAAGCGGAATTGGCACTATTTTCAAAAGCTTCAGCCCTCCAACAACAAGTACGACCATAGTCTCTATCCAATAAGAGTTCATTAGCCCATTCCCACACCAACTTTGCGGAAGACTCCATCCCCACATTATCCATCACTCTCAAATCCAAAGCCTCCTCGGCATGTAAGTTCTTCCATTGCGAGAGAAGGGGGTCATCAGAATTCACCAAGAAAGTATGATCAAATTGGTCTTTAAGGCGTTCATATAAAGAATTTAAACTGGCGAAATCAACAACGAATCCAAACTGATCAAGTTTTTCAGCTGCAAACCAAAAGCAAAAACTACGACTATAGCCATGCACAAAACGACAATGTCCAGGGTGACGCCACTGGCGATGTGCGCAAGGGAAGTCAGAAAAATGTTTACTACAGGTATAACTGAAAGAGGGCGTATGCATCAAAATTATGATCAATCAAGTTGAGCATGATCCAAAGTTGAAGTCCTACTATCAATAGCGATGCCAAACTTAAAGACTAATTTCATTGGCCAGCTCCGTTTCAACGAAAACGGATTAATTCCAGCCATAGCCCAAGATTGGCTGGATGGCAGCGTACTAATGGTCGCTTGGATGAACAAATTGTCCATTGAGTTAACTATTGAGAAAGGAGAAGTTCACTATTGGAGTCGTTCACGTCAAGAGATCTGGCACAAAGGAGCAACCAGTGGCAATACTCAATTGATCAAAGAGATAAGACCAGACTGTGACTTTGACACCTTACTTCTAGTAATAGAACAGAAAGGAACAGGCGCTTGTCACACAGGCCAAAGGAGCTGTTTCTTTGATTCATATATGAATACAGACAAGGAAAAGCCTATAGATTCTCTACCACCAGCAGATGAATGCTCCGAACTCTTCAGGATAATTGAGCATAGACAATCATGTCCTGAACGAGGAAGTTATACAAACAAGCTTTTAGACAGAGGCAGCAATGAAATCCTCAAAAAAATCGGAGAAGAATCCGTAGAATTCGTTATGGCATGCAAAGACCAAGATACTGATTCAATATCCAATGAGGCGGCTGACCTTATTTTTCATCTTCAAGTAGCTCTAGCAAGTCAAGGTGTCAAATGGAGAGATGTACTAACTGCCTTAAAGGGAAGAAGAGGTGCACCTAGAAGAGAATAGTTCTAATGGAGTAGATATACTGAAAATAATTACCTAAGCGAATCCTCTCTTTAGCAAGTGAAGTTCAGGAGGCTGAAATAGCAATTGCCCAATTTTCTGCTCATATATCATCAAAACAACATGCAATACTATGAAAAGCGCTAAGGAATATAAATACGCCTCAAATAAGCAGCCACGCTACAACACCATAAAGCCAATCCAACAAGGAGCTCTCTCTCAATAGAGCCATTAGAGTGATTATAGTTTGACCAAATCTTTAACTTTCACCTCCCCTCTACACAGCCCAAAGAACTGCAAACTACGCGCAAAGATTAAGAAACTGTAAATAAGGGATAAATCATGAATTCCGAACTCTTTATTACGAGTGCAGTAAGTAAACACTTTGGGTCTAAGTTTAATTAAGAAAGGAGTTACAAATGGCAAGCTCATTAAGTGCATATCTCAGCGAAATTGGTCGACATAAACTTCTCACCCCTGAGCAGGAACTTACTATGGGTAGAAAAGTTCAGGCAATGGTTTCAATAACAGATCGTTGCCATTTGGCAGGAGGTAAAGGTCCTGAATGTGATTACAGCGAAGAAGAAAGAAAAACCATAAAGATTGGAGAAAGAGCCAAAAAACAGATGATTATTGCCAACCTACGCCTTGTTGTAAATCTTGCTAAGCGATATCAAGGAAAAGGACTAGAGCTTCTAGACCTAATTCAAGAAGGTACTTTGGGGCTAACAAGGGCGGTAGAAAAATACGACCCCAAGCGTGGGCATCGTTTCTCTACTTATGCATACTGGTGGATAAGGCAGGGTTTAAATCGAGCACTTTCAACTCAAAGCAGAACAATAAGAATCCCTGTAAATGTAAATGAGAAGCTAACAAAACTTAGGGCAGCAAAGTCACGGCTAATGCAAATGAATGGTCAGGCTCCAACTGCCAACCAACTTGCAAAATGTATGCACCTGCCTACTTCAGAAGTGGAAGAGCTCCTTGAATGCGAACTACGTAGCATTACGGTCAGCCTCCAAGGAGTTGTCAAGTCAAAAGCTGATCCATCTGAACTTGTAGATATTCTTCCTAGTGAGCAAACTCCACCGATGGAACTTGCTGAGTTAGCTGAAAGAAGCTCTTCAGTCTGGACATTGTTAAACAAGTCCAACCTGACAGCAAAAGAAAAAACTATTGTGACTCTTCGATTTGGATTAGATGGCTCTAATGAATGGAGAACGCTTGCTGAGGTTGCCAGGCAAATGCACTGCAGCAGAGAATACTGTCGTCAGGTTGTACAACGTGCACTAAGGAAGCTTCGGAAAACAGGTTTACAAAGCGGTTTGATAGATAGCTCAATATAAATACAATCTGATTTGCATAGGCTGCTTATAAAAAGTCCTGGAATTCAGAGAAATATTAGGAAAGTCGACAAAGTCAATAATCTCGATTAAAGATCGGGAAAAGAAGTCTTCCTTATTATCCCCTATAAGCATTCGTTCCAACATGCCCGTTTTAAACGAAACGAGACACCAATTGTGCTTATAAATCTTGATTCCATTCCGATGCCCTAGAAGGCCAAGCTGTTTCAAAAACTCTGTAATCACTTAAAAATGTCTTCCGTTCTTCTTGGAAGACATGCCTATTCACTTTCTCGAAACATTTAAGAGTATTGATAAATAATGATCATCGATCTGGAGCGACCAAGACAAATCGGATATAAATGGAGGTAATTACCAGATAATTACTCAAGAATATAATGGCTAAGTGGTCTGTAGAAATTCAAGATGAGCTTGCCTCCTTACTTAAAGACTGGCTGAAACAACAGGGACGAACACAGGCAGATCTTGGGAGAAGCCTTAAGGCTGCATCCTCACGAATGCCTGCCTTACTAGAGGCTCTAGAGCAAGAGCATAAATCAGGCGGATTACCAAAAGTTGCAGAAGCCCTCTGCAAAATCGAATCTAGTTGGGCAAGCACATTCAAGAACAAAACATCAACCAATGGTTTGCAAAGGGAAGATCCATTTGGTCAACTTGACCTGATTATGCAAGAAATCAAAGATGACTGTGAAAATTAACTAGATTTCCATCGTCTCCCTCTTCAAATTTCAAAGTCGTCAACGCAAAGCTATCTCACAAGTAGAAAACATAACTTCTACCAGGATAAATTCTAAATAAAGCCTGACTTCTGCAACAATCTTTTCAAGCCAGTACTTCTTAAAGAGGTATTGCCCACGAGATCTACAAATAAATGTAGAGGCAACATGTTTCAAATCCAAACCATAATCAAGAAAATCTTGGGAGAAACCTATTTTATAGGGATTACACGAATGATGTTTAGGTGCACATTCCCCGAAAGATTGATCCTTTATAGAAATCTTATTCATGTAGGATTACCTTAATACCCCTCACAGAAATTCAAAGGTTGATAGAGTTACTAGCCAGAAAACAAATATTGAGTTTACTCACATCAACTTTCAGCGAGTGTCACATGAAAACCAAGATTTTTCATTCAAGGCTCTTTCAAGGAAAAAGGCTAGCAATATCAATACCTTGTTTCATAGTGATGTTCTTAATTTTTGCATTGCCAATCGATGTCCTAGCCATTGAAACAATCTCAGGGCAAAGTCTTTTCATAGAACATTGCTCAGGATGTCATATCAATGGTGGGAATATAATAAGGAGAGGAAAAACTCTAAAGCTAGCTGCTTTAAAAAAAAGGGGGCTAGATAATCCAGAAGCGATTGCAAGAGTTGCACGTAATGGGATAGGAAGCATGTCAGGCTACGAAGAATATCTAGGGAAAGATGGAGATAAGCTTTTGGCTGAATGGATATGGGCTCAAGCTCAAAACGCTTGGACCCAAGGATAAACTTCTAAAGAAGTCCAAATACCTCTTTTCCAATAAACGTCTTCTTCTAATAGCGCCCGAACAAAATCAGCACTACTTGCTTCAAAGACACCAAAAACATATTTACTGCACTTAGTTGGACCAAGTGTGATAAGAGAACCGCTCTGCTGAAGACTTGCAAGCCTAGTTAGGTGTTCTTCTCTAAAAGGTTGTCGCTTTTCAAGTGCATTTTCGCAGTATGTGCCCCAAAGAACAAATCGTGCCATCTCAGCTCAGTAGCAATTTTATAAGAAATTGATGCATAAATAATCGCACAAAAGGTTGCTAAAATGCTAAGTTTTTGCGGTAGGTCACTAATTCAGTGTCCAAGCTCATTGGCAACGACCTTCATGAGAAAGTAAAAGAACTTGATGATGTAAGCAAATCCGATTTGGTGCCTGCCTTTGGACATGTCTCCTACAAGAAAAGTGGTAGAGAACGTCTTAACTTCACAGCCTTTTACGAATCTCTGCTTTAAGCCAAAGGTATTAACCTAGCGGAAACTGGGGAAGCTCCTATTGGCAAAGCGGGCCGAAAGCTTGGTTACGTTGCTATGTTCAAGGTAATGACAATCTTTTGATTGGTAAGGCATACAGAGCACTTCCAGAGCTAAAGCCTGATGAAAACTTTGAGGTCAAGCTTGGACGTAAGCAAATCAAACTTGTTCCAGCAAGCATTTAAGACAATAGGGGCCTAAGTAGTTTTTAGGTTTTTGCAAATACACCTAAGAGGACTTATTTACTCAAAAAAGGCCCGGTCAACAACCGAGGCTTTTTTGATGTTCGGTAAACAAACTATTCCAGAGTAATTCCTTCTCCTTTTGTTCCTCTCTAGCTAACGATGGGAGAAAGGTGCAGATCCGGTATTCTGAAAATTACTTTTACTTTCTTTTTTATCATTAGACAGTTGTCACTAATAAACTATTTGCTATCTTAATTAGGTAGATCTTGTATTAATCATGCTCACTGGTAAAGAACTTCTCGCCAAAGTCAAAGAACTTGGTGATGTAAGCAAGTCTGATCTAGTTAAAGCTTGTGGATATGTATCCACAAAGAAAAATGGTGGTGATCGTCTCAACTTCACTGCTTTCTATGAAGCTCTGCTAGAAGCTAAAGGTGTAAGTCTTGCATCTGAAGCTTCTGGTGGGGTAGGAAAAGGAGGCAGAAAGTTGAGCTACACAGCAACTGTTCAAGGAAATGGAAACCTCTTGATCGGTAAAGCCTACACAGCTCTCCTAGACCTAAAGCCTGGTGACAATTTTGAAATCAAAATGGGTCGCAAAGGTTTCAGACTTATTCCTGAAGGAGACAGCTGAAAAAACTGGTAGATCCTCTCCAAACAAGAGTGCCAGGTCAATAACCGAATAACTCCTAGCAAGAGAAAATAAATGCCCTACTAGAAAGTTAGTAGGGCATTTTTCATGTTTTATTTAGGCCGTGTAGATCAATTGCTCCTTGCTTAAAATTTGCAAGGTCAACAAGTAGCACTAAGCAACTCCTTGCAAAAATCCGCTGCTTGCTGAGGTGCTAATTCAGCAGAAGAGTTGGCAATCCTCTTAACAAGAGCACTCCCAACTATTGCCCCATCAGCCCCCCAAGTTCGAACCTGTCTAACCTGCTCAGCTCCAGAAATACCAAAACCTACTGCCACAGGAAGAGAGGAACATTCTTTTAATTCTTTCACTAAAGTTCCAACTCTTTCTTCTAAGGCTGACCTTTCTCCAGTAACACCAGTAACACTAACTAGATATGTAAATCCTTTGCTGCTTTCTGCAATGCGTTGCATACGTGCGGACGGAGTTGTTGGTGCTACAAGCAATACGAGGTCCAATCCATGTGCTGCAGCAATAGGAGAAAGAATTTCAGCCTCTTCAAGAGGCAGATCAGGTACAACAAGACCAGAAGCACCTGCCTTTGCAGCATCATCACAAAAGCAATCCATTCCTCTATTAAGCAATGGATTGCTATATGTAAAAAGAACGATTGGAGTATTCAATTTACCTTTCAATGAAGACAACATATCAAAAACTTTGGATGGAGTAGTCCCAGATTTGAGGGCACGCGATGCAGCTTGTTGAATAACCGGACCATCTGCCAAAGGATCGCTATAAGGAATACCAAGCTCAATAACATCTACCCCTGCCTGGTCTAGCTTCAAAAGGACTTCAGAAGAGATCTCTAAATCAGGATCGCCCGCCATTACGAAAGGCATTAGAGCAATACGATTCAGATTCTTAATTTGCTCAAAGCGCTTAAAAAGCCTTGAATGGGGAGGTAATTCCTTTTCCAAGAAATCTCTTTGCGTGTTCAATTAATGTAATTTAAACAATAACTCGTATGGTGGGTGCATAGAAGAGTGAATAAACCTATGAGGCATTTTTTTCAATTTCAATCTCCTGTAAAAGCTTAATCTGTTCTTCCTCTGACATAGCCTCGAAGCGCTCTTGCAATTTAGAGGTTGTTAAATCTTCAAATTCTCTTATGTAACGCTTTCGCTGCTCCATAAATGTCATTTTTCCTCTAACAACCCTGAAAAGATAAGTACCTAGCCAAATAAAGACCAATGAAATAAGAACAGCTTCTGAAGCAATTCCTGCAGAAAAGTCCTTGAAACCTAGCAATTGGAAGCCCCAATATCCAAATGCACCTAGGACAAATAGACCTAAACCGAGTTGCAGAACCTTTGCTCTTGTCAATTTCTCAAACCTCGCCCTGACCTTTTATACGTAAATTCAAAAAAGGGGAAAACAAAATCAGACCGGGGAAAAACAAGAACACCAAGCCATATACACCTAATCTTTCCAGCTTGCCCATATGATGCCACCTCTTATTCATCCAAAAATACAAAAATAATGGTACTACCACCAAATACAAAAGAGCTATTGAGGCGTAGGCTCCTACCACCATAAAAGCACTGGCCGAAAGCTGGCTATTCATAGCCTGAAAAAACACTTTGCACAAACTTACTAAACTCAATCTAAGATGTCATTAAGGGTATTGACCTGAGCAGACCCGGGGGCATGGCGGAATTGGTAGACGCAAGCGACTTAAAATCGCTAGTCCTGAAGAGGATGTGGGGGTTCAAGTCCCCCTGCCCCCATTGAAATTAGAGTTTAGGAAAACTAATTAATAGAATTATTCAAGAATTCTGCCTTGTTAACCAGAATCCGTAAATTTTTCAAGGCGAGTTTTATCTAGAGAAACAAAAACAAGGAGATTTAAGAGCTATGTTCCACTTGCCAGCTCAACTTTTCACCAGCATGAAATGGAACCAATTGTTGGAGAGCGCCACTAGCATTTGATAAATCAATCGTTGATGGCACAACGTGGCTCCGACGAACCAAAGATATTGAAGATTCATTCAATGGCATTTTATAGAAAGAAGGGCCATTTTTGCTGACAAAAGCTTCAAAATGCTCTAAAGAGCCTTCTTGATCAAAGACTTCTGCATAACTCTCTAATGCATAAGGTGCATTAAAAATCCCTGCACATCCACAAGAACTCTCCTTATCTCGACGAAGATGAGGAGCTGAATCTGTCCCTATGAAGAAACAATCCTTTCCACTTGTCGCCGCCTTCCTCAAAGCTAGTCGATGTCTTTCTCTCTTTGCTACTGGTAAACAATAGAAATCACTCCTTATACCTCCATTAAACATCGAATTCCGGTTGATATGTAAATGATGAGGAGTTATTGTTGCTGCCAATTTAAAAGGACTAGATTCAACAAATTGAACAGATTGCTCAGTAGTTATATGTTCCAGAACCACACGAAGGCCTGGGTGCCTAAGCAACATAGGATATAAATGATTATCAATGAATATTTCTTCTCTATCGAAAATATCAACCTGGGGTTCAGTTACTTCTCCATGAACTAATAATGGCATATCAAGGAGCTCCATTGTCTCCAATAATGTATCAATAGCCTTTAGATCACTAACACCTTCTGAAGAATTAGTTGTTGAATTAGCAGGATAGAGCTTGGCTGCTGTAAAAATTCCTTTCTTATAACCTTCCTCTAAAACATTTGTTGCAAGATCGTCTGTCAAGTAAGCAGTCATCAATGGAGTGAACCTTACTCCATCTGGCAAAGAAGATAAAATTCTCTCTCTATAGTCAATAGCAGCTTGAAGACTAGTAATAGGTGGATCAAGATTAGGCATAACAATTGCCCGTCTAAAAACCTTTGCAGTAAAGCCCACAACACCATGTAAGACATGATGGTCCCTAAGGTGTACATGCCAGTCATCAGGCTGTCGAACAGTGAGTTTATTAAGGGACATATCTGAACTCATTAAGCCTCATATTCTTAGTTTGAAGCAGGTTGATTTCGAAAAAATATCTTCTCAGACTAGTCCCAAATCTAATGATAAGAGGAGGAGTATGATTTAAGGACATGGAAAGTTTAAGAAAAGCACTTAGCAAATACAAGCTTGATACATTGCTAAAGAGACTTTATTACTCTACAGCCCTTTAAAACCCTATGTCACCATATCTGCTGACTGCCATAGAAGTACTGGTAGGGATATTCCTACTTTTTGGAGGAGGAGAGTTTTTTATAAAGGGCTCTGTTGCCTTGGCCTTAATATTTGGAATACCTCAACTAGTGATCGGGCTAACTGTCGTATCACTAGGAACAAGTGCACCTGAATTGTTCGTTAGTGTTAGTTCAATCTTGAAAGGCTCAGATGCACTTGCAGTGAGCAATGTGATAGGGAGCAATATCTTCAATGTAATGGTTGTACTTGGTTGCAGTGCTCTTGTTATGCCACTAAGAGTTGAAAGCAGACTAGTCAGAAGGGATGTACCACTATTAATAGCTATATCTGCGGCAGTATGGGGAATCACCTCAACCGGCCAAATAACTTGGCAGTCTGGAATTGCGTTATTGATAGCCTTAATAATTAACTCTATTTGGGAAATACGCACAGCCAGAGAAGAGCCAGAGGCTGCAGAAGAAGCAGAGCCTGAAATAAGTTTAGCCACAAGTCAGGTGAAGCTTTGGAAAGCAAGTCTCTACTTGATAATAGGAATTATTCTATTAAATATAGGATCAAAGATACTTATAAATGGTGCAGCCGGCTTAGCCAGTTCATTAGGCGTAAGCGAAGCAGTTATAGGTCTGACTATTGTATCGGCAGGGACATCCCTGCCTGAACTTATTACATCTTTAGTTGCAGCATTAAAAGGGAGAACTGACCTAGCTATAGGGAATGTTGTTGGGAGCTGTTTGCTAAACCAACTTTTAGTACTTAGCAGTTGCGCAATAGCTTCAGGGACTATAGGGCTGCAAGTTGATGCGTTATTAATAAATAGAGATATTCCAATAATGGTTCTAACAACTCTTGCCTGTATGCCTATCTTCTGGACAAATGGTCAAATAAGTCGAACCGAGGGAGGCATATTAGTTGGTCTCTATATATTTTATATTTTTGACCAAGTAATTCCTCATACATTGCCTAGTATACAAGATGAGTTTCGCTTAATAATAATCTGTTTTATCGCTCCAGTAATTATAATTACATTTATTTTCCAATCACTTACCTATTGGAGACATCTACAAAAAGTGAGGACTATTGAAGGTACTTCTCAAAAGTTATTTTAATTGACTCAAATTAAAGCAAAAGGCGGTTGTAAAGTTATTGATTGATCTTTCACATTATAAATAACACATAAAGTTTCATCGCATAGTTACAAATTCCTCAGCAATGGTTGGGTGTAATGCCATTGTCTTATCAAAATCTTCTTTCGTTGCCGCCATTCCAATAGCGATAGAAGCCATCTGAATAATTTCAGCTGAGTGCTCGCCTGCCATATGGCATCCTAGAATGATGTCGGTGTCTGATTTGACAATCAACTTTAGGAAACAAACTGATCCTGTTTTAAAAAGGGCCTTTGACATTGGCCTAAATCTAGAGGTATAAACCCTAATTAAATTTTCACCATAAAGCTTATTTGCTTCCAGCTGAGTCAATCCGATAGAGGCAATTTCTGGATCAGAAAAAACAGCCTTAGCCACTAATTTATGGTTAACCTTTCGGGGTGATTCACCAAAAATCGAATCTGCGAAAGCTCTTCCTTCTTCAATAGCCACAGGCGTAAGATTGATGTTATCAGTGACATCTCCAACAGCAAAGATGTTGGCAACATTTGTCGTTTGCTTATCGTCAACAATTATCCGCTCATTTTCGGTCTTTATATTAGCAATATCTAATCCAAGGTTTTCCAGGAAAGGTTTACGACCAGTAGCAAAAAGGACAGAATTACAATCTATTTCATTTGTTCCAGTAGTAACTTTTAGATCCCCAATGATTCCAGAAATAGATTGTATATTCTCTCCGAATTTTAGCTTTATTCCTTGATCTATCATATTGAGTTCTAATTCTTTGGCTAACTCATGATCAAATCCACGAAGAAGTCGATCACCTCTTACGATTTGAGTAACTTCGACTCCAAGGCCATTCAATATTGTAGAGAATTCGCAAGCAATATATCCAGCACCTACAATTACAATGTGTTTGGGAAGAGTTCTCTGTAAAAACAAATCATCACTTACCCATGCTAATTCTGATCCAGGAATATTTGGGCGAGTTGGACGTCCACCTACAGCTACTAAAATATATTTAGAGTCGATAACTCGTTGTTCACTAATAGATGATATATTGGTAACAGAGATACTATTCTGACTTAAAAAACTACCCCAGCCAGGGATCAACTTGACCCCAGCATTGACTAATGAGTCCATATGTATTTCACTTAACCTAGAGACCTCATCTCTCACATTTGACAACAATTTAGCTGCATCAAACTTTGTATTTTCAAAAGTCACTCCGAAAGATGAAGCCGCTTTAAGACTCTGACTGTAATTAGATCCATAAAGCAAAAGTTTTTTTGGAACACAGCCACGAATAACGCAAGTGCCACCAACCCTGTCACCTTCTACAAGGGCGACCCTAGCTCCATAACTGGAAGCTCTTTTAGCTGCAGCCAAGCCACCAGAACCGGCTCCTAAAACAATTAAATCAAAAGAATAGTTCAATGAAGATTCCTATTTTTAGGTTGCTAAGAAGTTAATTTACGCTGCTATTGTACAAACAACTTCTAGCAAAAGAAAATGTTTGTACAATAGAATTATAGCTATGCCATGCTCAAATTATTATATAGTTCTCAAAATATCAATTCTCAAGTCAAACTATATACTGAAGACAATGGTCTGCGGAAAGTAATTGATCCCATTTCAAGCTTCAAGCACAGCTCTCAGCTGGAAAGAACTAGAAAAGCTGGTCCCTAACGAACCAGACAGAGTAGAAGGGCCTACTAATTCATATTCATCACTAAGGTTATTTGGGCATAATTCAGAAGATGTACGTGTAACACTATATAGAGATCATCATGCATGGTGTCCCTATTGCCAAAAAGTATGGCTTTGGCTGGAGTGGAAAAGAATTCCTTACAAGGTTAAAAAAGTCACCATGCGTTGCTATGGAAACAAAGAAAGGTGGTACCTAAAAAAAGTTTCTTCAGGGATGCTGCCTGCCATAGAAATTGATAAGAATCTAATTACAGAAAGTGATCTAATCTTGGAAACATTAGAACAGCTCTATGGTCCTCTTGGAAGCAAGCTAAATGAGACAAATATACTTGGTTTAAGAAATCTAGAGAGGCAGTTATTTTTCTCTTGGTGTCAATGGCTTTGCAGACCATTTAAAGGGGTTAAAAGAGAAGATGTTTGTAGAGACACATTTCGCTCAATAGCAAGAAGAGTTGAGCAGGAGATAGAGAGCAATGGTGGCAATTGGATTGATCCATCTAAAAAAGAGATTAATAGCAATTCATTAGGAAGCATAGATGTAATTTTTATACCTTACGTAGAAAGGATGAATGCATCTCTTGCTTACTATAAAGGATACTCTCTTAGACAAGAACACCCTATAATAAACAAATGGTTGACTAATCTAGAAAGCCTTGAAGTTTATCGTGGCACCCAGAGTGATTTTCATACACATTCTCATGATTTACCTCCGCAAATGGGAGGTTGTTGGATAACACCTAGCCCACAACAGAAATCATTATCTATTGCTATAGATTCTGGGGAAGGTCTTGGAAGATTAGAAACCTCTTGGGCGCCAGGAGATAATCATTACCTTTTTCGTCCAGAGAGAATTGCTTTGGCAAGAATAATTAAACATCGTATAAACCTATTAAAAGTAAACCCACTTGGTCCAAATAAATTTGACCAGCCATTAAGAGCTGCCCTGACAAGCATGCTTATGCATACCCCTGTTACCCCTGCAACCGGAAGCGCAAGAGGTTTACGTTATTTAAAGGATAGGGTTTCAGTGCCAAGAGATATGCCGGTTTTGGCGGCAAGAGAACTTCGTCAGGCATTGGAACGTACAGCTGCTTTAGATAGTAAAGATCAAGGTCCGAAGATCTCAATTAGCAATCGATTCGACCAAGACCCATCACCCTTTATAGATAATTAGTATTCAATAAAAAGCTTATCATTATTAGAGCTTAAAACTTTATCCTAAGAATGCTAATTACTCAAAAATAATATCTCTAGAAAGCTGACAAAGTCTTTCCCTCTATGAATATCAAAACTTCTTTCTTGAGTCAATTTGCAAGAGATCTTTTACTCTTTGGACTTGTGTTGCCATTTGCGGGTCGCTAGATAACTTCTTCTCAACTTGCTCTATGGCATACATCACCGTTGTGTGATCCTTACCACCAAAAGCCTCTCCAATCCTAGGAAGGCTTAGATCAGTACCCTGTCTCATCAAATACATACCTATTTGTCGCGCCTGGCTTACGGCTCTTCGTCTGGTACTGCTTAGCATCTCTTCTGGTGTTACTCCAAAAACATCAGAAACTTTATCTATTACTTGTTGAGGAGTAACTTCTACAGATTGACCATTTGGATCAAGCATAGGAGCAACCGATTCGACCGTCATAGGCAAACCTGTAATAGAAGCAAATGCAACAGCTCTAGTTAAAGCTCCCTCAAGTTCGCGAATGTTAGAAGTAAATCGACCAGCGATAAAATGAATTAAATCTCGTGGAATCTTTACTCCCTCTTGTTCGGCTTTCTTCTGAAGAATTGCCATTCTAGTTTCTAGATCTGGCGTTTGTATGTCAGCAATTAAGCCCATTGAAAAGCGAGAAATCAAACGCTCCTGAAGACGTGGGATCTGACTTGGAGGTCTATCACTCGCAATAACTATCTGCCTGCCAGCCTCATGCAATGCATTGAAAGTATGGAAAAACTCTTCCTGTGTATATTCCTTTCCTTCAATAAACTGAATGTCATCAATTAGAACAAGATCTGCCTCCCTATATCTATTGCGAAAAGCTTGCATCCCATCTGTACGTATAGCAACTATTAGATCATTTGTGAATGTCTCAGTTGAGACATAAGAAACTTTCGCATCAGGGTCAATCTCTAATCGATAATGTCCTATTGCCTGCATTAAGTGTGTTTTACCAAGTCCAACACCTCCACAAATAAACAGCGGATTAAACTCACGCCCAGGAGATTCGGAGACAGCCAAGGCGGCAGCATGGGCCATCCGACTATTTGGTCCTACAACAAACCGGTTAAACACATAGCGAAAGTTCAATCCTGGGATAACCCTTTTAGGACCTTTAAAGGATTCCTCAGTATTGGTGTTAGACAATTGGATTGAAGGCATGTCTGGATAAGCCCTACCAGACAAAGAGCTTTTATCAGAACTACCCACTGATTGAGTAGACGGTGATTGTTCATCCTCCTGAGTAAAAACAGTTACCTTGACGTTTTGACCTACAACACCTCTAGCAACTTCCTCGATCGTCTGAACATAATTCTTCCTTAACCAATCACTAGAAAAGTTGTTAGGAGCTAAAAGCTTTAACTCTCCATCAGAAAAGTCCCTACAACGCGCAGGTCGAATCCAAGTCTCAAAGGTAGGTTTACTGAGGTTTTGCTGAAGTGCCTCCTGCACTTTGCACCATATTTCCTCACCCCTTGGCACTAGGTCCTTCGCGAATAGATGTTGAATCTACGCAATTCTTGAAAAGAGTTCAGTAAAAAATGAACTCTTAAGTTCGTCTTCAAGAAGCTCCGTGCTTCATTCGACGCCCATATTTCCTCTCTGGGGCTGCAATCAGCCAGAATGAGTAAATCAAAAGCTGAGGTTTATCTTTTCAACTGCTGCAACGAAGAGTTACCTAAAGGCGTTGTTTTACTGGCAAAACCAATGCTCAGAAGGCCAACACTAATAATCATGGCTAGGTGGCCAGCTCCAGGGAGATGCAAAAGCCGTCTTGCAAAATCGATTGGGGTGAAAAAAGCTGCGAAAGTGCAAGCGATGCTTTTTGACCACACAATTGCTGTCGCAAAAAAAGTTGCTCAACAAGAACTCGTCGAACTTCAACTTGCAATCTGTGGATTGAGTCCAAACACTGCAAAAAGATGGGGAGCTTTCCATGGACTGCCCGTCATAACAAGACAAGGGACAGGATCCCTAGGAGTACGAATGAAAAAACAGGTTCTATTTGCCCAGAAAATATTTCCAACATCCTCAAGAACAACTCGCCCAACAATTCTCATAGGAACAGACCTACCAAATCTGTGTTCGATTGATCTGGTTAAAGCTATCGAAGCATTAGAGACAAATGAAATGGTTATTGGACCTGCAAATGATGGTGGCTATTGGCTCCTCGGGCTGACCGGTGAACTTGTTAATCCAGTCAAGAGTTGGCCATTTTGCGGCATCCCTTGGGGTACTAATCAAGTACTTAAAAAAACTCTATTAAAAGCCAAACAAAAACAAGCAAAGTTGGTTCTGCTCCCTTGTCAAAATGACCTGGATTCCATAGAAGATATTTCTCCATGGAAAGCATGACAAGGGCCAACTTGATAAGTATTATCATTCCAACTTTTAATGAAGCTGAAAGATTACCCTTACTACTTGCTGATCTAAAAAGATGGCCTGAACCTCTTGATATAAATTTGGTTGATTGTGGCAGCTCAGATTCTACAAAGCTAGTCGGAGAAATAAACGGCGCAAAAGTTCTAAGTGTTTCCAGTCCAAACAGAGGTCTTCAACTTGCACATGGAGCAAGAAAAGCCAAAGGAGATTGGCTACTTTTTCTACATGCTGATA
>QCFS01000020.1 GCA_003278365.1 Prochlorococcus sp. AG-363-M17
CTTTAGCAAAGAAAATAGGGATCAACCACAGTCAAGCTTTTAAATCTCTTTACCTCCCTAATGGCTCTCTCCCATCACCAAAGAAACTTTTTAAGAATCAACAATTAGCAGCAACATTAAACCGCATTTCCAAGAGAGGTTCCAAAGAGTTTTATCTTGGAGAAGTAGCCAATGCACTTATCTCAGACCTCCAACAGGAGCAGGAAAAGCAGAACAAGCCTCTACAAACAATTACTTCTGAAGATCTAACAAGTTATAGAGTTCAAAAACGTAAACCTCTCTGTCGAGAATACAGATCTTGGCGAGTTTGTACTTTTCCTCCACCAAGTGGAGGAGGAGTTGCTGTATTACAAGCTCTTGGAACATATGAGCTTCTGTATAAGAAAAGTTGGTCAGAAGAAACTACAAACTATTGGCATCTATTAGCAGAATCTTTGAGGTTTGCAGATGCTGATCGTTCTCACTGGATAGGGGATCCTATTGATTGGCCAGTTCCTCTCGAAGGATTATTAGAAGACGACTACCTGAGGAGAAGGGCAAATGCTATCAAGCTACACAACACTAAACTTCGCCCTTTACCAGGAACACCAAAAGGCAGCGAATCATTAGATCTAGCCAGTCAACCACGCACAGCAGGTGGAGGAACCACTCACCTAGTAGTAGTCGATAGAGAGGGGAACGTCGCTAGTTATACCGGATCAGTTGAGACCGTATTCGGGAGCAGATATATATCTGGAGGTATGGTCTTAAACAATCAATTAACTGACTTCTCCTTTTTATCAAACATCTCGGGGAAAGCTATTGCTAATCGCATCGGACCGGGCAAGCGTCCCATGAGTTCCATGTCTCCAGTAATAGTATTTCAAGATGATCGCCCAGTTTTAGCGCTTGGGTCACCAGGTGGCTGGCTTATTCCTCATTACATAACAAATGCATTAGTTAGTGCGTTAGAACTAAAACTTATGCCCAAGGAAGTTGTTAGCAAAAAGATGCTGTCCGTAAGACCTAATTCCACAGTGCTTGAAAAGCATGGGAACTGGTCAAGTCCCCATGCGAACATCCAAAAAGGTCTAAAAAATCGTGGTCACCAAATTAAATTTATCCCTTTTAGCAGTGGTTTAGCTGTTGTCCATTGGCATAAAGGTATCTGGCACGGTGCTGCTGACCCAAGGAGAGAAGGAAAAGCAGTCAGCATGCCCTAGACCAACTTTTTCAGCCTAGAGATAGAGCATTGAGAGCCTGAGTAGTCACGCCTTTAATTCGATCCTCTACTCTCTTTTCTTGAAGAACAAAAAGAAATTTCCCTTTAGAAGAAATTATTGAAGCCTTCAAATCAAATGCAAAAATCAAATCATCACTTCGTTGGGCATCGATCCAAAATTATTTTCGGCGCATATTGTACTTCGAAAAATATAAGTAACAAGAAGATTTGAGTATCTTAAGAGTTAGCATTCTAAACCATTAAAGAATTCCTTATGTATTACAAATGTGTGATATTGCGTCGTACCAGCCTCAGGGGTTAAGTCTTCACCATCTCCATTCTTAGCTGTACTGCATACAAGATTCCCATCCCAACGGACTCCATATTCATTTTGGGTCTCCGACCATGTGCGGACAGAATCAAAATGGTCAGGAATATGTTTACCAATTTTTCTGCATATTTCGCAAAGAGTTGAAAGCACTGGTGGTTTCGCCCTTAGCCTCAAATCCTTAGTCAAAGTAACTTGATTAAAAACACCGGTATACCTTATATGATCAATTATCTCTTGCTCATTGCTTGATAGCCCTGCTCTATTAACAGCTTCTTCAAAAGCCTTTACTGAGATCATTGGTCTACTTTTCATAATTCACAGAGTAGAAGAATCTTTCATCCAAAGGGCCAATCCTCCTCCCCTCCCTCTTGCTGAAAGCCATCCACCACTTTCTTCTATTGCAATTAATGCGAAAAAAGGCATATTCTTCTCCTCAGGGGTGTCAAGTGTTCGGCTAAATAGCACTATATTTCCTAATTTTAATTCTATACACTTAAAAAAGAAAGGCAAAAGGGGCTGAGGTTGTTTTAATTTGCCAGAGCCAGTAAATCTAATTAAGAGGGATCCAAATTGAATAGAATTAATGATGTTAAATCTATTTAATTCATCAGAAGTTTCATCTTTACTCAACTCCAAGCTTGCAGAGAATAGCCTTAGCAAAGCACTGGAGATCGAATCTTCTTGATCTGTTCCTTGCTTCCATACCGATACAAACCTCCAAAGTCCAATAAGAGAGTCAAATTGAATCCCACTCCCTTCTTTCCTTGCCAAAATCTCAAGGTCTAAAAGCTCTTCAAGGGCTGGAAGGCCTATCTGAGCTTGATCCAGTATGTCTTTATTATTGGTTTTCCCAAGAAGAGAATGCTGGTGCTTGACTGTCTGGAAGGCCAACAACAAAGAAAATCCAACAAGAGCGACTGCAGCATCTATTAACAGGAATTTCATAAGAGTCATTATTTCTCTTTACATGTATCTCATCCCTCTCCCTCGGTTAATCTCAAGGAGAGAGACCTGCAGGATGAAAGGGCTTGATGAGCAGGAAGCCAAATGTGGCGACAAAGAAGGTCCCATAAAGGAGCAATTAATCAAAAAAGCTTTCTGGGAACTCCTTTTAGTAAAAGAGTTAAGCGTCTAGCAAGAATTAGGAAAGGGAAAAAAATGTTACTGCGCTGCTTGGACACAAAAGCTAATCGAATTAGATTCAACAATCCATCCGAAGGGTCTTTAATTTCCGAACAAATAGTATTAATAGCCATTGCACCATTTAAGACCTTGCCATTTTGAATCAAAATTGCCCCCATTACATCCATGTCATATCCATAAGGTATCTCAGGCGGTTGTTCTCTTGCATTCTTAACTTCAAGCTGTGGAAGATTGCTTTTCAACTCTAGAAGTTCTGCAAAGTGATTACAAAAAGGACACTCTCCATCATAAATGAAAATTAACTTGTCACTCATAGCAAATAAACCATGGCATATACCTTAAGTAGATTGATCTAAGCTCGTATTAAGATAGCTTTGCGTGAGAATGAAGGCCTAGGTTGCAAATTACAGAATAACAAATCAATACAGGCCTTGTCACACATAAACTAATCTCCAAAAGCTCCAAAAGGACTACTATCAAAAGGATTATTAACTCCTAAGCAAAGCACTAAATAGTTACAAGCAGGCCAATTTTAACAATATCCAGGCACCCAAACGCTAATTATGCGATACTCCTTCCAATTTTCTTAATATTTATGGTTAAGGGTTATTGGGTAAAGCAAACAAGTCTTGCCACTGCGGATCTGTTTGCTGAGTACATTCAAACGCTAATTCCCTGGCTGCTCTCAGTTGGAGGGAAAATAATTGCAAGGGACATAAAACAGGAGTCGGACCTTAGCGAGTGGGATGGAGGGCAGCTATCAATAGTGGTTGAATTTGAATCTAAAGATATTGCCCAAAAGGCATTCGAGTCAGCCGTATTCCAAGAATTAATAGAAATAATGGGTTTAGAAGCTTGTCTTAGCCTTTCAATTATTGGATAGGTTAAAGTTATTAGTTGAGTAATCAACAAATAAACTTGCCTGACAAACCATTAATCCTGAAAGATTTAAACCACTTATATTATCGTGACCGATCGATTTCTTGTTTTATCTTTTAAAATTGGTGGATCGTACATAAATGAGGTTTTAACTGCAATAACATCTTTACCTTGATTTATAGCCTGATTAACAATACTTGAATTTGCAAATACGCATATTCTTGATCGTTGAATTGAAGTTGCTACATTCTCGTTCATATTATCAACAAATTGAAATCTTGGAATAACAAGGCCCCACTTTTCTGAAATAGACTTTACATTCTTTTTGACAGAAGAGAGATTCAGTGATGGATGAAGTCTTAAAAAGAATCCTGTATTTATATCTTTAAAGTAATTATCTTGAATAAGAGGGCTAGAATAGAATCTGAACAGCATTATAGTCAAGTCATGGATAGTTGAATCGGAGAAAAAAGTAATTCTCCTATCGGCGCAGACTGCTTTCTCTTCTTTAGGATCTAATGAACTACTAATATACCTATTAAGAGTATTTCTAGGAGAAACATAATTAATTGTCGAATGATATCGATCTAAGGCAATTCTCATCTCATCCTCAGAATATTTATCTAAAAACATAAAGTTATTACTGGCCCAAACATGATGTTTAAGCTCAAATAATGATGGTGTTAGGTGTGGGAAATGATTTCTATTATAAGGATATCCGAAAAATGTATAGAGCTTCAAGTTGGCAGTTTCAGGTGACATGCTATTCCTAGCTAGTCCAATAGAAAAAGCCTTAGTAGTCAACTGATTTTCCCCCCATAGATAGATAGATTTAGGATGAAAGGTTCTCAGAATATATTCAGACAAATAATAGCTAAGAACAGAATAAAGACGTGCATTAAGTAATTTAAAGGAATCAATGTTTGAGACTATTCTTCCAAGGCTAACTGTCTTGAGCATCGCAAAATCAAAAAGATATAGATCAATCCAAGCTTTTATGGATTTAATTAGCATTGGAATATCAACAAAGTCCAACGCAGTAATAATATTCTTTTCCGATAATGCATCAATCAAACCTCTGCAGATAAATCTATATTGAAAGAAAGTGGACACGTAGGCTAGTCTTGTCTGACTGAGATTAAAATCTGGATAATAGTGAATTGGTGACTTAGACTTTTTAGTATACCAATAATGAATAGAGTATAATTCATCTATTTCTCTATTTATAAGTGAAGATTTGCGATTTTTTCTGATTTTAAAGAAACAAATATAAGAAAAGCATAAAGCTATTATTAGAATTGAATCAAGAATAGAGATACTAAAAGAAATTATCGTTTTAAAGATTCTGATTGTGAGTAGAAATACATTTTTCATTTCCAATACAGAAAATTTCAACGCCGAGCCTCCCCTAAAAGTTTTTCCAATAGAGAAAGCAAGCTTCTGATCAGCTGTCAAAGAAATATAAAAGTCATCCTCAAGCTGCTTATTGAGTTTGCCAAAAATGAATAAAGTATCAATAGAACAGCTCTCGTTAGAAAAAATATTCCTCTCAAATAGATTAGAAAGCAGGAGAAAAGGCGATTGTGAAATTTGTTTTTCCTTGGATCTCTGCAACTTCTCCCTATACTTTACAAGATATTTAAACAAGCTATTTGCCTTATCAAAGCCTATCTTTTGAGAACTACCCATTGAGACTTATCTTCTGTACTTTTTAATATATCACCGAATGTGGAAAGTATGTTTTTAAAGTGTTAATACTATAGCGAGTGATTCCTGCTCACATTGATTAAGTATAAATTAAGACATTGACAGCAAAGTGAGCTATAGAAGCCTGCATGGATCGGTAGATAAATCGACTAGATGAAGTGCTATCTGAGATATCTAAAGAAGCCCTACCAATTAAATCCATCATTTACCTAAAGAAGCTCAGGTCACTATGAATTCTAGTGAGAGTTCAAAATACATCTAAAGGGTGTCTCATCAAGCAATCTTGTCTATTCGCTTAATTCTGCGTTGTTTTCATGTGTTTTAACTAGCTCGGATGGCTTAGCTTCATGCGTTCAAGCCAGTAACAGAACAAAAACTGTACTTAGAGGGCTGGCGAGCAAAAGCCCCTATGCGCTATAAATACCGACCTATTTCGAATTTATGATGCAATCACAAGGCGACTTATCAGGTATTGGGCTTTTCAGCCATTTAAAGCAAGTTACTGAAAGCAAATGGGAAAGTCTTACTGACCGCCAGAAGACTTACATCAAAAAAGGATGGGGGGTTCTGACGTACAAATGGCGATGGCAGATAGCCATGAACATTCCCTACCTTGTCATTTTCCTTTTGGATAGGACTGTGCCAGCTGTTCACCAATTTGACATGGGTTTATTAGCCTCAATTACTTCTAAGTTGCCCATACCTGCCTTTATCGCATCTTGGATGGGACTTGGCTAGCCATTGATTTAGATCGATCGACACCTTCTAGGTTTATAGAGAGGGAAAGACCCAAGAAGGTTGTTCATTAATGCTCCTTTCTCAGAACTTCACTCTCATTGTTCATTAGACATGAAAAGTCGAATCTTCATTTTCTCCTAGAACACTTTCATAAACCACTTGCCAGAAAAGCTTTTTTGGAGTGCCATCTAGCTTGATATATTTTTTAGTATATAACTGATAGGCAGCTTCATTAATACACATTTCTCCTTCTACATTTTCTAAAAGGTTGCCTATATTATGATATGCCTTCTTGCCTAGAGATTTAGCAAAAACCTTGATTTTCTGTTCATCATGGGTGCCACTTATCACTTTAGGTATATAGAAAGCTATAGGAACACCTAACAAAACAGCCATTTGGACAGAGACCGTAGAATGTGCAAGCACTAAAGTGGAATCACGGATCAGATCAAATGTATTTACATTGGAGAACTCATGTCTCCAGTCTTCCTCTATACTTACACGTCTAGGATGTGAAGCAATGATAGCACTTTTCTGAAGTTTGTTTTCTAATGAATCCAATACATTTGATATCTCAGCTATAAAAGCTAACCTCGCTGAGTATTGGCTGTCACAGAATGATTGTCTAAAAATAGAACTTGGGTCAGGATGTGTGAAGAACATTTGATCCAGGTAGAGAATATGTTTGTCTTGAAAGCTCTCATTATTTTGAAGGAAGAAATCATAGTCTAAATTATGTACAGGTACAGATCTAATATTATCTTCGATATAAAGCGAAGGTATATTAGTCGAATAGAAAAGCCAATCAGGCTTATGTTTAGCAGGTTCTTTTAGTATTTTTATCTTTTTGAGTAGTTTTTTCGCAAGAATACGTGCAAGGCTTTTCCAATCCTCAAGATATTGCAAATATTGGAATATTGAAAGTGGGTCATAGGGAAGATTGCCAGCACTAATATGTACGCTTTCAGATAATTCATAAAAATAGCTTCTCCAATAATTCAGATTCGGACTCTTCATACAATTAGCAATCAAGTCAATTAAAATAATTTTCTTACTACTAGCAATTTTTTCATTAATGGAATCAGGAATATGATTAGTATTCTCAACTAAGTAATACTTAGCGTTATTATAAGCATCTAAATCAATTGGGTTAACAACCTCAACTCTATTCTCAAAGACTTTGCTCCAATCTATAATTAACACAAAAATCGACTGTTTACTAGCAAATAGATCTATCCCAAAACGTATGAAGTCACGTTTCGATAGGGGTGTATCAAGAAAGTAGATAACTAAATTACTTTTCGTCATATTAAGTGATTTAGTTTCAACTCATTTCTACCAGAGCTACTGAAGCTTTTGTAACAATTAAAGGCATCTTCATAACAAAAAAGTTGGAAGGATAATGTTCAGCTAAGGTTGTAAGTCAAGTGCTTTTCAAGATTGCTATAGATAAGATCTCATGTCAAGAGTATAGAATACTTGTAAATTATTCTTGCCACTAGAAACTTTATATACTGCTTAACTGGACACAATCAATATATATCTATTTCTAAAATGAATGAGTGGATTTTGGGGTTAAGTTAAGATGTAATGATGGAGAATCGAATTAGAGCTCTACTCCTTTCTGCTGGGCTGGGGACTCGCCTAAGACCATTAACTGAAACCACTCCAAAATGCCTTGTAGAACTAGCAGGTAAACCTCTGATGGCACATTGGATAGAAGCGCTTGAAGAATTAGGGGTAGAGGAAACCCTTGTCAATACACATCACTTGGCAAACAAGGTTAAGGACTTTATTGCTAGTTATCGGAAGTCAAAAATGGTCCTTAGGTTGGTACACGAACCGACCCTATTAGGCACAGCGGGCACTCTTTTAGCAAATATTGGATTCTTTAAAGACTGCACAGGAATCCTTATACACGCAGATAATATAACAAAAGTGAATTTGAGTTGTCTTCTAAAAGCTCATGAGTCTCGAAGAAGTTCTTGTATACTTACAATGCTTACATTCAACACTAAGTCACCTCATGCATGTGGGATAGTTGAAATCGACAAAAACGGGGTAGTTGTGGCTTTCCACGAAAAAGTGAAGTCTCCTCCTAGTAATCGAGCCAATGGTGCCATATATGTCTTTGACAAAAGCTTTTCAGATTGGATCCAAGAAACTAATAAAACAGCAAAAGATTTTAGCAATGAAATCTTACCCGTTCTGACTGGGAGGATTCAAACCTGGCATGCCACTCAACCATATATAGATATAGGAACCCCCGAGTCATTAAAAGATGCTCAAAAAATCTTTAAATAGAACTCTTGATTAAATTAGTTTTTGGGGCAGAGGGAAAGGGTTCGAAAATAGTAGGTCAATAAATACTTATTAACAGCATTTATTGCCTCTTTGCAGATTAGTGAGTATGATAGAGAAAGCCACTTCACCAGAAGAGATCATTCGCTCCATTTTAAACCAATGATATGCAAATTATATTAAAAAAAGTATGTAATGCAAAGTACAGGCTTATTGCATGCTCAAAGAGTGATAAGCCATTAGATTTATTCAATAGGTCTTATGGATAAAGAATGATGTCTACCAAAATATCATCATTGGAAGCGATTCGAATTAGTAATATTTCAAATTTTGCCTTAGCCTATGGTCATTTCTCAACAATTCATCCAGGTCATATAAGATACCTAAAGTACGCAAAGGAATCTGCGAAATCATTAATAGTTGCCATAGATACAGAAGAAGCAGATAACTCTAATAATAAATATCCATATCCACTAAGCTTAAGGGTTGAAGGGATCTCATCGATACAATTTGTAGACCATATATTACCAGTCTCTCGAGAGAATTTATCAGGTTTAATATCAGAATTAAAGCCATCTAAGTTTATTTTAGGGAATGAGCACCGAGATTCGAAGGAAGAATATCTAGTAAAAGCTCAGAATGCACAAATAAAGTGTGGGGGCAAGGTGATCTTTCATGCTGGGGAGTCATCAAAGGCATCTTCAGAATTATTAGAATCTAACGAATCGCAACTTCGTAAAAGACGATTAACTCAATTTCGTGAAACATGTTCAAAGCTTAAGATAACTTCAACAAGGTTAATTAGTAATATAAATGAGTGGTCAAATGTAAAACTTTTAGTCTTGGGAGATACTATAATTGACCAATATGCTTCTTGTGAGGCAGTTGGGATGAGTGCCGAAGCTCCCGTTATAGTTGTGAAAGAATTAAGTGAAAAAACTTTTATTGGAGGTGCGGCAATAGTTGCTTCTCACATTACTGCTCTTGGAGCTAAATGCTCATATCTATCTGTCATAGGAAAAGATTCTATGGGAGATTATGCACATCAAAAACTAATCAATAATGGTGTTAAACCCTTTTTAATAAAAGATTCTTCTAGGCCTACAACGTTTAAAAAAAGATATGTAGTCGAGAATCAGAAACTATTTCGTGTGTCCAAATTAGAAGATCAGCCCCTAAACAATGAAATTGAACAACAGTTCATAGAAAAATTAAGGGAAGAAGCACCTCATGTTAATGGTATAGTTATATCAGACTTTGTTTATGGAATTATCACTGAGCGAATCCTTAATGAGGTCAAGGAAATAGCTAGAAGATATTCACTAAGTCTCTTCGGAGATGTTCAATGTAGCTCACAAGTTGGTTCAATTCTTAGGTTTTCTAATTTCACATTGCTAGCACCAAATGAACGGGAAGCAAGATATGCATTACAGGATAAGGATTCAGGAATAGAACGTCTTTCACAGATAATCATCCGGAAAACCTTACCGGATAATATTATTATGAAATTAGGAGCATCAGGTTTTATAGCCTATGAACATCAGAAAGATCTAAAAGGTCAAACTTTCTCTCAACATTTTCCATCTCTTTCAGTTAACCCAGTGGATGTAACTGGAGCCGGAGATTCAATTTTGGCAGCAATGTCAGTTGGGCTTTCAATGGGTCAATCTTTGATGGAAACCTCAGCGATTGCGTCATGTATGGCTTCACTTGTAGTTGAGCAAATGGGTAATATCCCAGTCTCAATAGAATTTTTAGAAGAGAGAATAAAAACGACATTTGCGTGCTAATATATACTTATGAGTAAGAGGTCACAGCATGAAAACTGTGATAACCGGCGGAGCTGGATTTATAGGTAGCCATTTAGTTGATTTACTTCTTACCAAAGATCATCACATATCTATCATTGACAATTTCTCAACAGGTCGCCTTAGTAATTTGAGCCACGTTGAAAATAAGGTGGAGATTTGTGAGGCTGACCTTTCTAAAAATGGAGATTGGGAACTTATAGTAAAAGAAGCTGACTACGTCTTTCATTTAGCAAGCTTGGCAGACATAGTTCCTAGCATTGAAAATCCAGAATTGTATTATCATTCAAATGTAACTTCAACTTTAAATGTCCTACAGGCCTGCAGCAAGAAGGTTGCTAAATTTATATATGCTGCCTCTTCCTCCTGCTATGGAATACCAAATAAGTACCCCACTCCAGAATCATGCTTAATAGATCCACAATATCCTTATGCATTAACTAAATACTTAGGTGAAGAAATCTCAATGCACTGGGCCAAAGTATATTCATTGCCAGTGATATCAACAAGATTTTTTAATGTATTTGGAACGCGTTCAAGAACATCTGGTACTTATGGGGCGGTCTTTGGAGTATTTTTAGCACAAAAACTAGCTAGTAGGCCACTCACAATCGTTGGTGATGGAAATCAAAAAAGAGACTTTACCTATGTCACTGATGTATGCAAAGGATTAATGCTTGCGGCTTTTTCTAAATATACTCATCAAATATTTAATATTGGATCAGGAGAGCCACAAAGCATAAATTATCTGGCGAAGCTAATTGGAGGTGATGTTACATATATACCCAAACGGCCAGGAGAACCTGATTGTACACATGCAGATATTTCAAAAGCCATAGCTATGCTTTCTTATTCTCCATCAATTAGCTTTGAATTAGGTGTCAAATTAGTATTGGAAGATATTGACTATTGGTCTGAGGCTCCAGTATGGACTCCAAACTCTATTCAAGAAGCTACTAAATCATGGTTCAAGCATTTAAAAGGATATAATGAATCTATTAAGTAAATCGATAACATGACTGACAAGTTTCGAATAGACGAGCATAAGTATTCCTTTCATCCTGTACATGCGTCTAAAGTTGTCAACTATATCGTGAACCCAAAAGATGAGAATGCCATAAATGAATACAGATTACAGCACCCATTATATATAGAAGTTTCGCCTGTAGGAGCTTGCAACCATCGCTGCACATTCTGCGCCGTTGATTATATCGGGTACAAATCGACTTTTATGGATTTAGATATTTACAAAGCTTCTCTTAATAGCATGATTGGGAAAGGTACAAAAAGTATTATGTTTGCAGGAGAAGGAGAGCCATTATTACACCCAGAGATCTCAGAAATGGTCAATCATACGAAAGAAGTCTGCCGAATTGATACGTCATTTACAACAAATGCATTTAAACTTAGCAAAGATTTTATACAGAAAAGTATGCATAATATAAGCTGGATAAAAGTTTCATTTAATGGAGGAAATGCCGATGTTTATTCATCAGTACATAGAACAAAATCGACTGACTTTGATGTAGTGCTAAGTAATATAAAAGAAGCCATCGATTATCGAAATAAGTATAAGTTAAACACCGTAATTGGTTTTCAAACTCTTTTGCTCCCTGAGAATGCAGGTTCAATTAATGACCTTTGTAAGCTAGCCAAGTCAATTGGTGCCGATTATGTTGTGATAAAACCTTATTCACAACACAAGTTTTCCAAAACACATATGTATGAAGATATTGACTACACTGAATACTTATCACTGGGAGAAGAACTAGATATTTATAACTCAGACTCATTTAATGTAGTTTTTAGAGTCAACACCATAAAAAACTGGTTATCACAGAATGATCAAAGATATTGTCGATGTTTAGCAACCCCCTCCACATGGGCATATTGGATGGCAGACGGGTCTGTATATAGTTGTAGCGCATACCTTCTTGATCAAAGGTTTAACCTGGGTAATATTAATTCCGAAAGTTTTGATGAGATATGGACCTCTGATACAAGGATTAAACACTCTCAATACGTTTTAAATGATTTGAATATAGAAGAATGTAGAGTAAATTGTCGAATGGATCAGGTAAACAGATACTTGGACTCAATTGTCAACGAGAATGTTCCACATCTTAACTTCATTTAGTTATGTCCCTAGAGATTAGGTATCCAATTGATTTTCTCGAATTTTATCATAAAGCAGCAAAGATGAGAGCATTGCAATTAGCAATAGCGAAACACTATGAGTCACAAATGATGAGGTGTCCTGTTCACCTATCAATAGGTCAAGAGCATTGGTTGCCACTTTTTACGAAATATTTTCAAAGCAATGATCGTTGTTTTTCTAGCCATAGATCACACAGTATGTACATGGGCGTTGGTGGCGATGAAGAAAAACTGATAGCAGAGCTACATGGGGATTCACAAGGAGCTTTATCTGGGGCAGGAGGAAGTATGCATCTTAAAGATCTTGATAAGGGTCTAGAGGCTTCTATCCCTATTGTTGGCAGCTCAATTGGAATAGCACTTGGCAGTGCTTTTGCCGCAAAGCATTTAAATTCGAAAATATTGACAGTGGTCTATTTTGGAGATGGTGCTTGTGAAGAAGGAATTCTGCATGAATCATTGAATATGGCAAAAATATTTAATTTACCAATATTGTTCCTATGTGAAAATAATGGTTATTCATGTAATACCTCACTCAGCAAACGACAACCTTTAAGGAGTATGTCAAGATTCTGTGCACCACATAACATTAAGAACGAGTCCATAGCCAGGTTAGAGTCTTACCCTAATATTGATAACAAAATCAAAAAAAGCTTTAATAAGGCAAGAGAAGAGCCTTTTTTCCTTGAAGTATATAGCTACAGGCTTTATGAACACTGTGGCCATAAAGTTGATAAAGATATGGGAGATAGAAGCATAGAGGAATATACAAGAGAATTCAATATTGATCCAATTAATAGCATGGTTAATTTATATGATTCTGTCGCAAAAAAGATGGAAGACTCCATACATTTCTACTCAGATATTATAGAGAGATACACGAATAGAAATAAAGAGAGGTTCGGCAAGTAAATGGATATTAGGAAGAGTAAAAATCATGCTGAAACTATAAAGATTTTAACGCAAGCATTCCTTAAGGAAGGGACCTCAAATGTAGTACTCTCTCAAGGAATAGATGATGGGTTCTATGAAACATTAAAGGGTATCTCCAAGAAATATCCTAAACAATGTTTCGATTTGCCTTGTTCAGAAAACGCCTCAGTTGGAATGTCACTAGGTGCCGCAACCTATGGCCTTACACCTATTTTATGCTTCCAACGAGTGGAATTTGCACTTTTAGCATTAGAGCAACTGATAAATAATTCCTCTAAGTATTATTTCCTTGCTGGGGGAAGACGTCGAAACTCATGTTTATTTAGATTTGTCATTGGTCGAGGTTGGGGACAAGGCCCAAGCCACTCTCAAAGTTTAGAAGGGATTTTTGCTCAGATCCCCGACGTTAAAGTCTATCTGCCTGTATTTCCGGAAGATTCTAGGTATGTATTTAATACCTTCTCAGCAGGAAAGGCTCCCTCTATTTCACTTGAGCATAGATGGATTCACTTTTCAAAGCCAAGCTTAATATCAGTCAAATCAAATTCACCTTATGTAGTTAAAGAAGGTAGTGATGTTTCTATTGTAGCAACATCATATTATGTACTCTTATGCTCAAAAATAGCTTACAAAGCAAATGAGATTGGAGTTTCTTTAGAAGTTATAAACCTTTTTTGTATTTCTCCATTAGACATTAAGGTTATAATGGATTCTGCAAATAAAACAAAACGGTTAATATGTATTGACCTTAATAACACTGGAAGCTATTCCACCTCAAGTGAAGTAATTGCATCAGTTACTCTTGCTGGGTTAAAACTTTCCTGCCCTCCGCAGAATTTACATTCACACTCTTCATATACTCCATCTTCGCCATTCCTTGCCTCACAACATTATTTAAATTGTGAAGATATTGGGAAAGCGATTTCAAATGTGTTGGACTTAGATGCATCAAGGAAGGAGAAGTTGATAAGACTGTGCAAATCATTGGATAAGACAAACCACTCCGATGTTCCTAGCGAGTTATTTCAAGGACCATTCTGATATAATAAAGTTAGTGAAAGCGTTAACTTTATTCGGTATCAGCTGTGATTCCTGATCATCTCATGGAATACGTGGACTTGGTGGAACAAAAAAAAGATCCTGATGGGATATTAAATGTCATTGTTTCCTTAAAAGAGAATATGCCTCCAGAGAAGAGAGGTACTTTTCTTTTGGATTTAGAAGATGAACTATGCAAAGTAGACGCAATGGTGAGAGTATGGCATACGCCACTAGGGGACAAGAACTCCCTAAGGAACTTACGTGGTATCAATCTAGAAAGCAATTATGAACCTGAAAACTAGTCAATCAGGTGTATTCACAAAAGAAGGTAAGCTTATACTGGACAATCATAAGCTTTCATATCATTTTGATCGGTTTGAAAAATGGCGTAGTGGCGAGGATATAGCTCCGGTAACTGTGGACATGGCACTAACTAGATCATGTGGCGCAATGTGTAAGTTTTGTTATGCCATGGTACAAGAACCACAAGAACGATCTGCAATAAAAACAAAAGATGCATTAAACCTTTTAGACGATTTTGCTCAAATTGGAGTGAAAGCTGTTTCCTTAATTTCAGATGGAGAGAGTACACTATCTCCCGCATATGTTCCGTTTATTAATCATGCTTCTTCACTAGGAATTGACGTCGGGAATGCAACTAATGCATGGGATTGGAACAAAGAAAAAGTTAATGCTGTATTACCACATCTAAAATGGGTAAGGTTTACGGTGGCTGCTGGAAGACCTTCTCGATATGCTGAAATTATGTATAAAAGTAAAGAGGATACATATGTTTTTGATAATGCAATGAAAAACATTAAATATGCAGTTGAATTAAAAAGAAAGTTGAACTTAGATGTCACATTGGGTATTCAAATGGTTTTAATGCCAGAGTTCAAAGATGAGATAATTCCTTTTTCAAAACTAGGCATCGACTTGGGCGTAGATTATGCAGTAATTAAACACTGCTCAGATGATACAGATGGCAGCCTAGGTGTTGATTACTCGAAATATGCAGAAATGACAGAATTGCTTCTAGAGGCTGAGTCACTATCAAATGAAAGGACCAAAATAATTGTGAAATGGTCCAAAATTGAAGAAGGAAATCATTGCACATATACAGCTATGTATGGGCCGCAATTCCTTTTGCAAATAAGTGGTTCAGGGCTGGTTGCACCATCTGGGATGTTCTTCAATGCGAAATATTCGAAGTTACATATTGGCAACTTTACTAGCGAAAGGTTTATAGATATTTTCAAAAGCAATCGATATAGGCGAGTAATGGAATACATAACATCTGAAAGATTTAATGCAAAAACAATGATGGGGAGCCTACCTATTCAGCATTACTTAAATAAGGCAATAGATAATCATATAAAAGGCATCTCATTAATAACCAAGGCAAGCAAAGGCTCTGCTAAACCATTACATGTAAACTTCCTTTAATTAAAGGCATTCCAACTCTAGGATTAAAACAAGAGCTTGATGAGAAGTTAATTCCAATTTGGATTATTTAGCCAAGAAGAGTATACGAGTACGTTAGCACTCAAAGATTTAGTCGGATCACATATAAAGTTACAAGTTTATTGTTACATGGTATTTAGATGCTTAACAGCAAGTGAGCATCATGCTATTGTTGATAAATAAAGAAGACGATAGAATGCGATCTGCAATAGCAAGATTAGGTGCTTTATTTTATAAGTTAATCATATATTCTTGGCTTAGATGGGAGCCTCTTAATAGTGCAAAATGGCACAACTTCCTATTAATTACTCCAAACCCTTACGCTTACGGAACATCGGCAGAGGAAATAAAGCATGGCTTTTTAGCATCTGCTTTACAGAATAGGGAGCTACTACCGATACCACTTTACAGCCTCAATGGCCTCCTTCGCTTTCGAATGGCAAACTCTGGTTTATATAAACTCAAAGCAATATCAAAGCAAACAAGGTCTGTTAAGAAGGTGGAGTTAAGGAAGAACTTATACAAAGTAATTTTTATATTGTTGATCAATATACACTTCATTTTTACTAGAGTTGCATGGTTAACAATCAATTCTTTACTAAGATCTATCAACCCAAAAGTCTATCAAGAATTAAGCTTACTTAGAGCAAGAAGTAGTTTCCCTGCAGTTGGAAAAACTCACTCCTACAAAACAATCTTAAATGGCTACATTGATCGAGAAGATATCAATGATCAAGAGACTGGCATTAAGCCAGCTAAGATGATAGCGAGTTTCTTTCCGACTATAGATCTCACTGAAAAAGACAAGATTAAAGCAATTAAATTAACAAAGGAAATAGGAATAAAAACGGATAAAAGTTATATTTGTATTCACATCAGGTCAGCAGAGTATTTCAAAGACCATAAAAGAAGGGGCTATCGGAATGCTCAATTAAAGGATTACACCTCACTAATTAAAGTATTTCTTAATCAGAATATTCCTATTGTTTTGTTTGGAGATTCAGTGAATAATCCAATTGAAATAACTAATCCCAATCTTTATGATCTTAGGCATGGACGAAAGCGCTCAGGGATAGTTGATCTATATCTAATATCACGTTGTTCATTTTTTATAGGAATGATGTCAGGGCCATTAGACGTGGCGATGCTATTTGGTAAAGACTTTTACTGCATTAATGCTTACAATATTACTCATCAATTTAGTTATCCGGGCAATGGCTTTTTCTTTACAAAAAGACCTCTTTTAAAAAGGCCTGAAGGGAAGAAACCTTTGTCCATTAATGAATGGCTTAATTTGCCATTAGAGGAAACAGACCTAAGTCTGGAAAGTCTAAGAAGTCTTAAACTAGAGGACCTATCTAAATTAGATCTTGAGAATATCGCTCAATTTATTCTTAAGAAGCATACTCAGAGTAACCATAAAGATTCAAGCTTGGTAAAAGGTTTTGAAGAATGTCATTATGAACAAATCTACAATATTCGATCAAGAGTTGAACAAAGGATTCTACAGACAGTCAATGTTCAAGACAGATACGGGAATGCATCCTCCAAAGAGAATTTAATGAGGTATAAAATAAATTCTACCTTGTCAAAAGAGAAAGTTCGACTTTACTCAAAGGTCTCATAATTCGTTTTATTTCACCACCCACTCCAACCGCCATCAACACGCAAGATATGACCAGTTACATAACTAGATAGATCACTTGCAAGATATGCAATTCCCCCTCGAAAATCTTCCTCAGTAGCCATCCTGGCTAGAGGGGTTCTCTGTTCATAACGCTCCACAAACTCAGAAGGCTGATTCCGGAAAATTCCGCCAGGGCAAAGCCCGTTTACACGAATATCCGGAGCCAAGGTAGTAGCAAGCCATCTTGTCATCTGCACAAGACCTCCCTTGCTCGCTCCATACGCTGCAGGGTTACCCATAGAAGTCGCCTCGTACAAACGCCAATCAGGACCCAATTCACCATAAATGGAAGTTATGTTAATGATGTTCCCCCCTTTTGCCGCTCGCAACTCATTAGTAAAAGCTTGAGAAAGGTGAAACGGAGCCGTCAAATTGACTTCCAGTGCCCGTCGCCAGGCTGAATGGGTTTGGTGCTGAAAAGGAGCACTCCAGCCTTCCAGACTGGAAGTGCCTACAAAGGCGGCATTATTAATCAAGCAAGAGAGTCCCTTCCCATCCGCCTTGATAGTTGCAATCGCCCGCTCTCTCTCTCTCTCTAGTTCCAAATCACATTCAATACATAAGCATTCTATTCCCCAATTTTGAGTCAACTGCTCCTCAAGATTGGCAAAATTAGATCCAGGACGATCGAGAAGAATTATCGAGGCACCTAATTCTGCGATGGTTGCAGCCATCACACGACCTAAGTTCCCTACCGCTCCGGTGATCAACACCCTCCGACCAGTCATGTCACTTAAACTACTTAAGGTTTTCATCCTTAAATCCTGCGATTGATTAAAAATTCTGCGAGTTCAAGGTCATATTCGGTATCAATATCAAGGGCTCGCTCACTAGGGATAAGAACACCGCCTACTTTCCCATCCCAAATACTGTTCCCGTTGAGGATACACTCCGGGCGAGAGGCATAGGCAACCGTGCACATGCTGTAAGCCAAAGGCGAATCCTGACGTCGGGTGATGCCCTTCCTATCATTAATCAACAGTGACAGTCGGCCAGAATGGTCTCTTTTGACCATATTGAACCAAGGACTTCGTGACGCCTCGGTCATAGTGATGACGAAATCAAACCCCTTCCCCAACTTAATGAGACATCTAACAACATCATCTTTAATTCGCAGGGGTGAAGTAGTTGGGAGACTGAGAAATACTTCGAACGACCCATACTTACCCTGAACCCATTTCACTGCATGCTGCCAGGCAAGCCACTCAGGTGAGTCGTCGTGTGCCAGGCTTAGAGGCCTATCTATAACTTCCACCCCATAGCTTCTCGCCACTTCTGCAATTGCATCGTCGTCTGTAGAGACAAAAACCTTCTCTACATCATCTATCTGAAGTGCTAGGTCCAAGCTATATGAAAGGAGTGGCCTCCCACACAAGGTCCTAATGTTCTTTTTACGAACTCCTTTGGAGCCACCACGAGCAAAAACGAAGGCACAAGTATTCATTAGCAGCTTGAGGATCGAATCTGTTCCATTAGATCGACGATTCGTATCCCCTCTTCAAAGCTGCAAAGCTTTGAGCGATCTCCATCTAATACAGCTCTATGTTGGGAGCGATAACTAGACATAAGGCATGATTCCGGCCATTTATAGAAGGATTTATTGCCGTCAAGAAAAACAGTAAGAGTATTTTCTAGCAAATCACCTCTAATACTCACACCATCACCATCCAGGATAATCTGTCGTATTGGCTCTCTAGTGAAATAGTTAAGGTTAATGAGTACGTGAGCACCACTGTCGTTCCTCCCACTAAAAAGCAGCAGGTCATCTGTATCAATATCAAGGTTGGATACTTTTTTACTAATGGCATAGTCGATCTGAATCTGACCCACAAACCACTGGATGTAATCCAACTCATGACTTAAATCTCGCAGCACTCCTCCTCCCAATGCTTCCTGGGCGCTCGACGTTGTTCGATAATCCCTACCAGGACGCCAATCAGGCAAATAGGAGCCACAAAAAGCATTTACCGTCCAAAGTTTTCTGTCTGCAATAACCTCTCTTACTTTCTGGACAAGAGGATGAAAGCGCAGATTGTAGGCAACATAAATCTCATTGTTTGCTACACGCAGTCTCGCGGAGGAATCAAACAGAGGTTTCTCTACTAGGATTTTTTTGCCTTTTAAATTTTGCTCAAGAAATTCCAACTGAGCAAAATGGTTACTAGTAGGAGAAGCGACAACTATATAGTCAGGATTAATATCTAGTGCATCATCTAATGATTTAATCGTCTGATAGGGAAGCCCCTCTTGACTACTAAGCAGTGTGATCTGTGAAATATCATCCATCGTATGCAACAAGTCAGCATGCTTACGACCAATTGACCCGAAACCTATGATTAAGGCAGAAAACATCACTCACATACTCGCAACAGTTTTTTTGTATTCCGTCCACTGGCCAACATCAAGCCAAGCATGGTCATCAATAGGAAAAACTCCTACTTTCATTCCTTGATCATTTGCCTTTTCAATCAAGTGCGTAATATGAAAAAAAGTATTCTCTGGAATAAGTTCTAATACTTCGGGATTCAATACATAAAGCCCTGTATTAATAAGTAGGTCATAGCTTGGCTTTTCATTAATGTGAGAAAGTTGACCATCGCTATCTATTTCGCAAACTCCATAAGGTATTAAGTATTCTTTTACTGATGCAACTAAAGTCATATCATAAGAACCCTCAACATGAAAGTCGTATAAGTTAGCGTAATTGGCATTAATAAGAATATCGCAATTACTAACAAAAAAGGGTTCATTGAACTTGTCGCGAAGCAAGTGGAGGCACCCTGCCGTACCCAAGGGGCTACTTTCGTCAATAAAATGTACGTTATAGTTAGGCTCTAATTCCTCAAAATAAGCCTTAAGAACTCTCCCCTTGTAATTTACAGTCAAGTAAAACTTTGTACAACCAATATTAGTAAATCGCTCAATAATATGCTCTATAATAGGCTTGTCATGAATCGGCAAGAGAGGCTTAGGTAGTACTTTAGTAAAAGGTTCCATACGTGTGCCCTTACCTCCTGCCATGATCACAACAGGAACATTTAAATCACATGTCGTTTCATTATCTAATACTGATTCAAAAAACAATATGTCAGTCAATACTCTCTCTTCATTAATGATAGGTATCAAATCAAACCTTCCCTTCTTAAATAGACTTATAGCTTCCTTTTTGGAATAGCCGCTTGCAGGAAGTGTTATTGGCTTGGGATTATAAATTGAAGAAATAGGTTCATCAAAACCTACATTTTTCAAAATTGCCTTTCGAATATCACCATCACTCAAAGTCCCGAAGACTCTCTTTTGATCGTCTACAGCAACCAGACACTTTTCACCAATTTGACTCATTTTTTTCATAGCCTCTCGGATTGTCAGGTCCAGAGACACCATTACCTCGTGCATCTTCCTTCTTAAACAAGTTCAATGTGTTCAACCTCATCAAAACCTAAATGGCTTTGACGAAGGCATGCAAAAGCTCCGATCGTCCCTGAGGTAGGGAAGGGAAGAGAATTAGCTGATCTCATGCTTTGGATCATAGAGCGCAAATATCCTTAAATTTTTTTTTCAGGATATTGTTCAACTCAATCTTCTCAAGGGTAGAAACAATCGCATCACTAGCCCCACCCTCTCCATAAGGGTTTGTAACAGTTTCAAGAAAGTTCTGGAACTCTTCAGAATAAAGATGATCAAAAGCCTTAAGGATTGAATCCTTTTCTGGATCGCAATCTATAACACTTGCTGATTTGATTCGTCCTTTCTGGCGATCTCCGATATTAATAGTTCCCTTCCTGAAGGAGGGTGATTCTATAAGCCCGCTAGAAGAATTCCCGACAACAGCATCAACAAGCTTTATACACGACAGATAACGCAACTGACCTAAAGAAGTAAATGACTTCGCTCGGGGATGAGCAGCAACAAAATCATTAATCATCCCAAAAAGAACGCGGCCCTCAGTATCTGCATTTGGCATGGTAAAGATGACATGTGTCTCAGGTAAATCGTCCAAAGCTGACAACAATTCATGCATTTGATGTTCTGAGGAATTCTGTTCAAGAGTCACAGGATGGAATGTCACCAGCAGGTTTCTTGCTCCAAAACTAAAGTCAAGAGCTTCCTCAAGAGACTTCTTCTCAAGCAATTTCATACGAACAATGCTATCGACACCTAAACCCCCAACACAAAAAACCCTATCTGCTTGCTCGCCCATCTGAATCACGCGATTCCTATATTCTTCCGTCGCCACAAAATGAAGGTGTGACATCTTAGTCAGTGAATGTCGAAATGCTTCGTCTATGGCTCCCTGAGTTGTCTCCCCACCATGTAGATGAGCAATCGGTATTCGTGCCGGAATGGCGGCGGAAGTTGCAGCAAAGATTTCAAACCGATCTCCTAATACGAGGAGCATGTCTGGATTTAATTCCTTAAAGGCATCAGCAAAGCCAATCATGCCGACCCCCATGGATTTCGCCACGCCTGAAGAACTATCTGAGCTGAGCAGCATTTCGACTCGCCTATCTATCGAAAAACCGTCCTGCTCTATCTCGCGAAAGGTAAGTCCGAACTCATTGGAAAGATGCATCCCAGTAACTACTAACTGCAATTCCAACTGAGAAGAGTTTTGGATACCTTCCATGACCCAGCGCAGCAACCCGTACTCTGCTCGGGTACCAGTTACGACACAGATTTTCCTTTTATTCATAAGATGATCTGATCGTCTTTCATATAGTCACGGTCGGCCTGAGTTCCGATGATGTGATCCCACCTCATCGGAGTTATACCGGTGCCTGGTCGCTTTGCAGCAAGATTATCTTTAGAGAAAGTTTCGCCCTTCTTTATTGCTTTCGCGGCTACAAGGGATTTACGAACGACAACCAGATTCTTCTCTTCGCTCGGACTGGGTTGCTTAACTTCTTTACCCATCGCTTGAGCGAGATTGCGGATGGAAGAAACCATATCTTTTAATTCACCAGGTTCAAGGCTTGCCGCATGGTCAGGTCCTGGTAGGGTTCGATCTAAGGTGAAGTGCTTTTCAATTACCGTTGCACCCAAAGCGACTGCAGCGATAGGCACTTCAATCCCAATGGTGTGGTCGGAATAGCCTACCTTCACTCCTAGTTCATCGCGAATGGTAAGCATCGCCTTGAGATTGACATCCTCCATAGGAGTAGGGTACTCCGTATTGCAGTGAAGGATAGTAAGGTCATCCTTTACAAGGCCTGTCTCCAAAAGAATATTCATCGCCTCAGCTACTTCATTGAGAGTCGCCATTCCAGTCGACATCAGTACTGGCCTGCCCATTCTTCCAACATGACGAAGGTATGGCAAATTAGTAATCTCTCCTGAAGGAACCTTAAGTAAAGGGATATCTAATTCAACCAGCAGGTCGATGCTGTCAATATCAAAAGGCGTCGACAGAAATCCTATACCGCGCTTTCCGCAGTAACTTATCAGTTCTTCATGGGCAAGGCGATCAAGCTCCAACCTCCTAATCATGTCAAACTGCGACTCGGCCTCTACACTCAGGTTCCTTTGATAGTCAGCCTTCGCAGCAGATGGAGTTAAAAGCGTTTCCGCCTTAAAGGTCTGGAACTTCACATAATCGGCACCGGCATCGACTGCAGCATCAACAAGGCGCTTTGCAAGAACAATGTCGCCGTTATGGTTAACACCCGCCTCGGCTATGAGCAAAGTTCTCATATCAAGGAATCTCTCTACTTAATTCCAGAGCCGAAACTCCATTCAATATTTCCCAATATAGATTCACTTGTCTTGACAACAAGCCTCCTCGATTTCTGAATATTGAGAGGATAGTCAATTTTCAAAACCTATGGTTGGATGTAAGTAAGGCAAAGATTTACTCCATCCGCCTACAAGGCAATCATTTCCACTTGATCATTCCATTATTCCAGGGCTGCTCGGAATATTTATTAATCGCTCACCAAGCGATTCTGCCACAGGGAGCTCCATTGCCAAGCATTGCTTGTACGGTATAAGTTGATGCATAGGCACCCATGCAGGTCGAGTCATTATGCCCACTTCATTAGTTGCTTGAAGTATCGGCTCCCGGAGATGAGAGTAATCCTTATCTAGCAGTATCGTCTGGAGCCAATAGTTGCTCCTACATCCCTTAGGTTCTACAACAAGCTTCACTCCCTCGATACCGTTAAACGCTTCTTTATAGGCCTCGAAAAGCTTCCGCTTGGAATCTAGAAAAAAAGAAAGCTGTTCAAGCTGTGCACAGCCTAATGCAGCATTAATGTTAGGCATACGATAATTAAAAGCTACTTTATCGTGGCGATACTCCCAAGGGTGAGGAAGCTTTGCAACCCTAGTAAGATGCTTTGCCTTTAGAGCAAGCTCCGAATTATTCGTCAGGACAGCGCCTCCTCCTCCTGTTGTAATCGTTTTATTGCCATTGAAACTTAAGGTCCCAATTAACCCTACTGTCCCTAAATGCCTATCATGAAAGAAACTGCCCAGTGCTTCAGAGGCATCCTCAATCAAAACAGTATTAAACTCAGAAGCTACTGCGGCAAGCGCATCGAGATCGGCTGGATGACCGAAGACATGCGTCACAACAATTGCACGAATAACCTTTCCTGTTGACCTGTTCACGCATGTTTCATCCCGCTGGCAAGTAGTGGCCAAAAGATAATGTCGCAATCGTTCGGGATCGATTCCAAAGGTACGCTCCTCGCTGTCGACAAAATGGGGTTGTGCAGCACAATACGAAATCGCATTAGCCGTAGCGACAAAAGTAAGAGAGGGCACAAGCACCTCATCACCAGGCTTAACATCGGCAAGCAGGAGGGCTATGTGCAAAGCAGCTGTTCCATTAACTACCGCCACAGCATATTTAGCCCCTGATTGCCCAGTTAAATCACTTTCAAAACGATCAACAAAGGCTCCTACTGAGGAGACAAAGGTCGTATCAAGGCATTCTTTAATATATCTCCACTCGTTTCCATGAAAAACAGGTTCATGAAGAACAGTTCGGCCTCCCCCAACAACCGACCGAATTGCGGAGACGATCTCCCTAACAACAGCAACATCACTTTCCATGGCTTTATATGTTATAGATATCTGCTTTGTAACCAGCAAGATTCTCAGAATTCAAGAACCACTGAACAGTTTCGGCAAGTCCACATTTAAACCCTTCATGGCCACCATATTCAGGTAGCCACCCAAATAGTTCGCGAGCCTTTGTGTTATCTGCCCATAGCCGCTCTACCTCGGAGTTCTTAGGGCGTAATCGCTCTTCTTCAGTAACTACGTTAATAGATGAACCCATCACCTCCGCAATAAGCGTGGCCGTATCGCCTACAGAAATTTCGAAGCTACTACCAAAATTGACGACTTCACCTACACCGTTATCAGATTTAAGAACAGAAATAAAGCCACCTACGGTATCTTTCACATAACTAAAATCCCGTGTGGGCGCGAGTGAGCCAAGCTTGATAGTTTGTTGTCCTTTAGCAATCTGACTAATAATAGTTGGAATAACGGCCCGCGCCGACTGCCTCGGACCATAGGTATTGAAAGGGCGAACAATTACTACAGGCAAATCAAACGAGCTGTAAAACGAATGCGCCATCTGATCTGCACCGATCTTCGAGGCTGAATAAGGCGATTGCCCATGCAACGGATGGGCCTCAGTGATCGGCACAAAGCTTGCAGTTCCATATACCTCGCTCGTCGAAGTATGCACAACACGTTGAACCCCCAGTTCACGTGCGGCTTGAAGTACGTTAAGCGTGCCCTTAATATTTGTGTCGACATAAGTTTCTGGCGAATGATAGGAATAGGGGATCGCGATCAGTGCCGCTAGGTGTGCCACCAGATCACACCCCTT
>QCFS01000021.1 GCA_003278365.1 Prochlorococcus sp. AG-363-M17
GAAGGCTGCTGCTGCTGCACAAAAGAAAGCCGAAGCTGACCGGAAGGCTGCTGCCCAGAAAGCGGAAGCTAATCGGAAGGCAGGCTCAGCAATTCAGGTCACCACACCAGCCAAGAAATTACGTACAGTCTCAGAGAAGAAAAGAGATGAGAAAACAGAGCTATTAAAGATTTCCATTTTTGTCGATACAGGCAAAGTCCTTGCAATTGCCTCCTTGGGAGTCGCTGCCTCGGCACTTGTAATGACTGCTTTGGCTTTTATTGCTAGTTGATTAATGGGTCTGAACTGTTTAAGTTTCTTGTTTTTTCTATTGATGGATCATTACCTTTTAAATAGAAAGGACTTTTTGGGTGCTTGAATGGTCTTGTCTTGCAAGGATCCAATCAGTGCCATCAGACAGAATTAAAGAGATTATTGATTTTGCCACGACAGAATCTCCATATAGGTCTGCTAACAAAGGTTGGATCACTGACGACATTTTCTTGCAGTGGGGCTCCACTAACGAGAAGAAGTCAAAAGAATTTGACCAGTTAGCAAAAATTTCAGTCTATTGGCAACCAATAGTTCAAATATTGTTGGTTCTTTTCTTAATTGTTAGTCTTTGTTCAGTTGTAGCATTTACACCTATTTATTTATCTAAGGGTGCTTCAAATCCAATTCAAAAGATAACTTCTTTTACATCTAATCTTCAACAAGTTGAGGAAACCATTCAGGACAAAGATCAAACTTCCAATACTTTTGAATCAACTCCCGAAGAAGTGATAGACGAACAGAATGTTGAAATTGAAATTAGTCAAGTTGTAAAACAAACATCAATGAGCAACCCTCCACAGGTCTCAAAAGAAGTCGCCTCAATACCAAGGAAGGTTGAGCTTGTTCAACAAAAAATTGCTGAAACCAGTAACAAGGCAAGCAATAATGCTCCTAAAATGAGCAGAAGGGTTACTACAGCTACTGATCTATTCCAACCGAAACGTAACGTGGTTAAATAATTTTTAGGAGCAATTACCTAGGAAGGATAATGTCTACTTACATGATTTATATGGACTATTGACAATAGATTTTAAACTAAAAGTCAAAGAGGCTTTCCGGTTATAAGTACATGAAAACTTGGATGTAACCAATAGAAAGAAATGTATAGCATCAGGAAAAGATTTACCCCAATAACGCAAGAGCACATCAATATGAATTGGTTATCCCAGGAAGTTGGAAGAAACTTTTCAACCTTGATGGCTCTTTTTACTTGATTAAACATTAACTTAGGAATGGGATTAAAGCCTGCCCTTTACAGATAAGCTTTTGAGTTATTTAAGTCAGATGTATACATGTTTTCAAGAAGCATGGCAATTCCTTTTCATTATTTTAATTTACTACTCAAAGACAGCACTTAAAAACATATAAAATTGCTTTAGAAACGCAATTTTTAGTTGAACCAGGAACTTAGCCTGGAAGTCCTTTTGCAGATTCTTTGAGTGAGTTGTTTTAAAGGCAAGAAAGGGTTGATTTCCATGACTCTAGAAAATCCCAGGAATAATCTGGCCAGTGAATGCATAGGTGCCAAGAGCCGCAAAGATGCCGACCATTGCCCAACGACCATTTTGAAGTTCAGCTTTTTCGTTCATGATTCTGGTGAATTAGTTAAGGAATGATAATGTTACCCACCATGAAATAAACAGGTGGCTTTAGTGTTTACAAAAAAGATTCTGGCTTAACATTTGAAGTTGTTAAATTCATGCCAAAACCCTTTAAGAATAAAATCAGGTCTGCCCTGTTAATTAAAAATCAATAGGAAAGAACCTTTTGTTTTCTAATTAATGTTTAATTAGAAAATCCCAGGAATAATCTGGCCAGTGAATGCATAGGTGCCAATAGCAGCAACGATGCCGACCATTGCCCAGCGACCATTGGTTTTTTCAGCCTCAGTTGAATAGCTGGTGTAGTTCTGAATTGGTTGAGGAGTTGGCTCAGTCGGGAACATGTTCTGACGACCGCCACTTTCTGTTGTAACGAATGAAGAAGTTGACATTTTGGATTCTTAAATTACGCCAGGAATGATTTGACCTGTAGTCAGGTATGCACCTACTGCAGCAAAGAAACCGAGCATTGCAGCCCATCCATTGACACGCTCAGCAAGAACCTTTTCGGGCTCTACATTTGGATTTGAGGAAATTGACTTCATTGTGATAAGGCTTGAAACCCTAAGAGTGATAAGAATCGAGACGCCCCGATCTGTGAAGAACTGTAACGCATAATGTTGCGTAGTGTGAAGCATTCCCCTTGTTTGAAGTTAATGAGGGCGCTCTAAGCAGTCCTAGAAAGCTATTTTTGTTTAATATCCGTTTAAGTCTGATTAACTTTTGATCTTAGGTGATACTTATACTTCAATGTGTGGCATCACTTTCTCCACCTATTCAGGCAGCAATACTTTGATTGGTGAGGCTTTTAGGGCTCTTTTCTTTTATCTTTTGACGCAAGACTTCTCGAGATCATTCGTGTTAAGCCTTGAAAAGCCTGCCATTGTGCTTCTTTTGAAAAGCCAAGACTCTGCATTCATTTTTTCTTGTATTTATATACGATCAAAAAATAAAATGCTTTAGGAGTAACTTTCCTTGCCCTTGCTAGAGTATTGACTACTAAAATTATTAGTCTTTTCGTGTATGAATTAGACTAAAGAGTCTTTCGAGGCGAATTTGTATTGAATACAGTCTAGTTTTGTTAAAGAACAATCTCTCTCCTCTACCATTTCTTATTTTCGAGCTCAGTAAATAGAGCTGTATTCCAACTATAAATAAAGTAGCAGGAATTAGTATTATCAAAACTGTACACCTGGTGAGCTCATTATACTCAATATTATAGTCAATGATTTCAATATGATTCCTTGAAATAGGATTTCATTATACATTTCAGCCTATCTGAGTTAAGCCTTCCATTATGCTTGTCAAACCCTGATGGGACAAAGGTCTGATTTGCTAAACCTATTCAATGGGAAGAGTATTGACCTAGCATTAATAATTTATAGAGAAATTAAAAACTTCTAAATGATAAAATGCTCCTTGAGCATAGGTATGATTGATTAAGTTAACCTTCATATTTGCAAAGCGATTTCAGATGGCTTCATTATCTCTATAAAGAGTATCGCACTAATACATGTCATAACTACAAGTAATGCACCACCTGACTTTAAGAGTTTTTGAGGGTAGTTTGATTGACATGATTTTATCGAAGCGGGAGTAGCTCCAAAAGGTAGATAAATTATCCCTATAATGAATATAGCAATACTGGCAATTACTGTTTGAGTAATAACTAACTCGTTACTAATTTTCATCATAGGAAGATTTATCTCGAGAACTCTCATCATTAGATCTTGAAGAGAATTTAGTAATTGATCAAAAGCACCTTCTTGTTGAAGTTGTACGATAGTTTTGAATTCAATTGGCATGTGGAAGCTCATCACCGAATTGAGCATAATTTGATATAAAGATTATGATCTCAAAAATTAATCACTGGTTAGATAAATCAATCATTCAGTGAGTTTTTATGCCTAAGCCACCTGGCGTTACCCTCTATGTTTAGAGTTGCTTTATTCATATGCTTTAGGCTCAATTACTTGAGCCTTAATACTGCGGCATAAACACTCCAGCGTTAACACGGATTTACAGGCGATAGGAGTTTTGCGTAAACAGGGTATAGAGCCATGGGCACATTGTTTATGACCTTGCCAAAGGCTTTAGGCGGGCCTCAGGCTCCGAGGCTCTCCGCAAAAACAAAACTATCTGGAAAATTTCAATGGAAGATCAAATCTCCAAGGGATATACAAGTCAAAAGTCTAATGATTTTGAATTAGCCCCTTCCTACAGAGATGACGCTCGTAAAAGGCGTCAATCTGAAATGAGGAGAAGGTTCTTAGGATTACAGTTAAGAAGGAGAGATCTTGAACATGAGCTAGAGTTAGTGAAAAATTGTTTAATATCTCTGGATAAGCAGATGCAGAGTTATGCAGCATATGAACAACTATCAATTCGCAAATAAAACTGGAGGATCTTTCTCAAAGCAAGATTAATATTGAATAATCAAAAGACTTGCTTGTATAATCTTTGCAATTGAATATAGATTAATCAACCAACTTCTATTGCTTTTGTGACTCTTGACTCTAAAACATTATCTTTCCTTGAGACTTTAGACTCTTCTTAAATACAACACTCTGATTCCTATGACTTATGGAAGATACTTGGTTGCTCTTGTTTTGATTGAGGAGGGCGATAAAAGAGCAATGCCTCTTGGCGGTAAGTCGATAAAAGAACCCCTTGGTTCCAATGATAATCCTGGGGCGTTTGGTGAGGAACTGGCAAAAGAACTCCTACTGAGAGTTTTTCAAAGAAGCGAAAACGGTTCTTTAAGAAGGGCAGCCGGAAGCAGAAGCCTTCTTGTGATTCATATTTCTCTGGAATCAATGCAAGATGATCTCCCTAGGCTTAAATCAGAATGGATTCAGTCAGGAGATTTTCAACAATTTATCTCAGGGCTTAAAATTGCTTCTGAAGGGGTCTGGAGCTTGTCCTTTAGTAGAGAGAATGGAATTACTTATTCGAGTGTATCTTAAGGTTAATGAGGCTTTAATTAAGACTACCTTCTTATAAGCTTAATATATTCGTAATTACACTTTAAGAATAATTTGTTTCTTTTTGATTTGGTGTGATCTATACTTTAATCAACGATAACTTGACTCCTGATTATATTTAAAGGTTAATAATAATTTTCTTAAGCATTTGTTTTGCATAGCTATGCCAATTTGACTGAGGCTTGATATTTTAGATATACTTTTTAAAAGCTTTATTCGATCCATTCGCTTGATGAGAACCTTCGATGATCTCTTATAAAGGCTCTAGGTTTGGGTTTTATAGGGATTTGCTATCCTCATCAAAATATTTTAAGTTGGTTTGTGGTGCTGGAAATGAGGATAATGATGAAGTTGAATACTTAGCATTTATCTATACCCTTGCTGGCTGCTCAGGTTTTGATGTGTCTGCTAGCCCAGAAATTGTTAAGTCCGCCAAGAATGGCATTTACTCCGCCATGCAAAAGGCGCAGGAGTTGGGATTCCCTATCCCATCTGAACCATTGATTACGGTTAGTGTTGGGATGCCAGGAGACCATCATGTACGTAAGGCTTTTATTAATTCAAAATGTGTTTCCTGTGATTTGTGTATTCCTGTATGCCCAACAAAAGCTATTCCAGAAAGCCTCGAAGTAATAGCAGATCTTTGCATTGGGTGTGGAAATTGTGAGGCTGTTTGTCCTCCAGCGGCTAAAGCAATTGAATACACTCATGATTCCAAGAAATTGCTAGATGTACTCCCTAAATGTGTTGACGCAGGAGCCGAAAGTATCGAGCTTCATGCAGGAGTTCCTGACGATGAGTCAACGTTGAAGGAATGGAGAATAGTTTCAACTTCAATACCTAATGGGATGATCTCTATGTGCCTTGATAGGAAGCATTTGAGTGATTCCTCGTTACTAGACAGGATCCGCTCTGCTTATGAAATAGCTGGTGAAAGATTAATAATTCAGGCAGATGGAATTCCAATGAGTGGAGGTATAGATGATTTAAATACTACATTACAGGCAGTTTCGATAGCAGATATAATTGATACAGAATTAAGATATAAGGATGCTAGATTTCGAACTCTTCCAATTTTGATTTCTGGAGGCACTAATTCTCATACGGGATATTTAGCAAGGCAATGCAACGTACCTTTTAATGGAATCACCATTGGGACACATGCTAGAAAAGTCATCTCTAATTACAAAGCAAAACCTGAGAGCATCTCTTCAGAAAATCTAAGGAAAGCAATTTACAAAGCTCAAAAATTAATCACAACAAATCTCTATGGAAAGTAACTTCCCAAATTAACTAGTACATAAATAGCCTTAATTAGTTTTATATTGCTAGATTACCTCTAAATACTTCTTGAACATATAATGGACATTGATACCTCAGATCGACTGGAGACTTTTAAAACTAAATTAACCAGATCTAAGTTTTACAAGCTAGATACTGCTTCAAGTCTTACTAACTTGAATCACCTTGAATACCTTTCCTATATATATACATTAGCAGGTTGCTCCATTATTGATGTAGATAGTTCCCCAGACCTAATAAAAGATGCTAGTAAAGCTATTGATCTTGCTATGTTACGGTCAAGCGAAATGGGGTTAAATCTACCGATAAAACCCTTTTTATCTACAAGCTTTTCTCTTTCGCGATATTGTCACCGTAAAATAGGTGATCTTCTTACAGCTGTAAATCAAAGCATAGAGTCTGGTTCAGACTTGATCGAATTACATCTAGATCATATAGAAATTGAGTGGGTTATCAATGCTTTTCATGCAATAGGATCCGAGTCTTCAGATCTACTATTATCAATAAGCCTGAATAGGCAAATGCATAGCAACTCAACCCTAGTGGAATTAATACGCTCTATTAATAGAATTGCAAAAGATAGGTTGATTGTAGAAGTTAAAATGCAGCCACCTTTAGATAGCAATTTAAGCAATTATAAACCTCTACAAACAATATCTACAGTCGACATCATCAATAAAGAACTTAGGTTTTCTGAACTCAAATTTAGAAATTTACCTATTATAATTTCAGACAACTCTGTTGAATTAGCAGTTGACTTGGCAGATCAGTGTGAAGTTCCTTTTAATGCAATCAATCTTTCCTCAAATACAGTGAAATTGTTGTTTCCAGAAGATTATCAAAACCGCGACCTGAAACATCCTAGCTTGGAACATGATTATAGGTCTATCATTTCTTTTGTAAAACATTTTAGGAACTAGTTGTTATTTAGTGACAATTCCTCTACAGCAACTTACTCCTGATGCTAAAACAATCATCTTGGGCCAACCCTTTGCCTCTGGCAATTACATTCAGGATGCTGTATAATAAAATTTATTGCTTAATATTCTTCTTTTAAATGATTTTATGAAGAAAAGCCTTGTCACTTTAAATGCCAGCGAACATTTATTTGGCTTGGGTTTCTCAGAGACTCTGATGCTAAGGAACTTAGCACATAAAAATAAATATTTATTTTGTTCAATGGTTGGAGGCTCTGAATCAATTAGGGATATTCAAGAATCAAGAAATTTACTTGTGGACGCCTTAGAATTTCCACTTGTTGAATCGTTATTTTCCATAAAAAAAATCTTTTTGGCTTTGCAAAAAGTTTTTTCCGATGAACTTGAATTTATATCCCATAGAAAAGTTTTTATTAATATCTCGACTTCCGATGCGCTACTAACCGTTTCAAGCATAAAAAAACTATTTTTGCCAAGTTTTATTAATCCTTCGAACCTTGTATTTATCTTTGACCGAAGATTATTGTGTAAATCTTTCTTTAACTTAAAATCAGAATCATTTGAGGTATATGAATATGAGCATAAATTAAATCCAATTATTCTTGAACATGCCCTTAAACTGATTGAATCTGGATTCTCTTGGGCAATTAGTGGTGGTATTCAGAAAGAAAGTTTGTCTAATATATACAGTCACCGATTGATGCCAAATTACATAAAAACCGGTTTATTTACTCTTCCAGTTTTAGGTTCATCCTTACAGGATTGTATTAAGGAGACAATATACTATCAAGGTGTTGAAGCTAATCTATTAAACTTAATGAGTGACTCTATCATCTTTAAGCATAATTACTTGACTCGAAGAAGAAGTCACCTAATAAAGAATATATCCGAATTGACATACTAATGACCCAACTAATATCCGTTTTAGAACAAAAGATTTCTGATTTAATCTCTACAGACTCTTTATTAGCAATCAAAGCAGAGTTTGAGGCTGAGGGCACGAGAATTGACGAACTTGCTGTCCTTTCTCAACTTTGTTGTACCAACTCCATACCCTTAACTTTAAAAATAGGAGGTCCAGCTGCTCAGAGAGATATGTACGAAGCTTTTCAATTAGGAGCGGATACCATTCTTGTCCCTATGGTTGAATCCCCTTTCGCACTTGATTCATGTGTGCAAACCTTTGAACAACTGTCAAAAATTTTCTCTGGCCTAAATGTTAAGCCAAAACTTTCTATCAATATTGAAACTAGGCACTCTCTTCAAAATCTAGACTTACTCCTAAGGTCAATTAAAGAACATCATTATCCCATTTCGAATTTAGTTATAGGAAGAACAGATTTATCAAACTCTCTTGATATAGCGGATGTTAATTCTTCTGAAATATCAGATATCTCAAAGCATATACTTCTTCAAACCTCCATAAATAATATCAATGTAACATTAGGAGGTAATATTACCTCGAAAAGCTATGACTTTATTCAATCAGTCCAATCAGAGAACCTTGTTGCATACGAGTCTAGAAAATGTACTTTTAGTCTGAATTATCCTATAAGCCGATTGCACTTTGCCAAGGTCCTACGTTTTGGTCTAGAGTTCGAACTTGCATGGCTAAACTTTAAGACACAATTGTATTCTATACGCTCAAATGAGGAAAACCTTAGGAAAGACATTATTCAAAGCAGACTTAGTCTCTGACCAATGATAAATATTAGGGCTAATAGTATTCTCTTTGAGAACATTGAATGTATTATTTTTGACAAGGATGGAACACTAACAGATAGTCATCTTTACTGGAGTGAAATAATAAAGCTTAGGTCCGGGTTAATCTGTAGAGATTGGAAACTCTCTGAACAAATTTACTATGACTTACTAACGCAAATGGGTTATGACTATACCCAGGATAAATTATTTCCCTCTGGTCCAATTGCAATAAAAAACAGGGAGGAAGTAGTAGATACAATATATCTATTCTTAAAAAAATCCATACCTTCAATATCTAAGCTCTATTTACTTGAATGTTTCTCTAAGGTACATCAGCAATTTTCCCTTGTCGCATCCAACTATATAAAACCTATACCATCCGCAGTAGACAAAGTACAACTTTTTAAGAGCAAAGGTCTTAAATTAGCTTTGCTGACAAGTGATACAGAGCAAAATGCAAATACGTCTTTGTGCTCTTTAGGACTTACTAATGTATTCGATGTTGTAATTGGCCGTGACTCAGGCTGTGGAAATAAGATAACTGGTAGACCAGCTACTCACGTAACCGAACTACTCTCTACCACTCCTGCTAATACACTAGCGATAGGAGACGCACCCATGGATTACGAGATGTCAATTAACTCCCAACTTGCGGGCTGCATACTAGTCGCTACTGGACAGATACCTTTATGTCAACTAATTAAATATACACAGTCTTCAGTAGCTACTTTAGATTTCATTTCCATTGATGATTGATTCCAATCTATTTAGAGCAATTATGCAAAGCACCAATAGAATAATATCTCAGTTGTAATTAATTAATATGGAATTTCCTCCTTCTGGTTTAGGGATTTGGCAGCTGTTAACTTCAGAAGTGGTTACTGATTTAATTGGCACAGCAGGATTTGATATCACACTTTTAGATTTTGAACATGGCCTTTTTGACCAACAGACCCTGCAACGCACTATTTACGCTGCAAAATCTAAGGACCTATTCACAATCGCCAGGGTACCCTCACCATCGTATTCAACCCTTCCCCAGATAATTGATACAGGTGTAGATGGAATTCTTTTCTCTAATGTTCATAGCTTACAACAACTTACACAGATTTCTTCTGACTCGTTATTACCCCCTATAGGTAACCGAAGCTATTCCCCATTTGTGTCAAGATTCTCCTATGGAGCAGATATATCTGATTATAAGATGAATCCCAAAATTGGCATTATAATAGAATCTCTGAAATCTTTTGAATCTTTAGATTCAATCCTATCATATCAATATCTAGACTTTATATATTTTGGTGCTTATGATCTTTCTGCTGAGCTCTCTAGCCCAGGAGATATCTTTTCTGATAGACTTCTTTCTTATCTGAGCAAACTTATTAATACTTCGGTTAAATTCAACAAGCCTATTCTATCAATTTATAGAACTCCAGATGAACTTAGGACTCTACTCAAGCTTGGAGTAACTCACCCTATTTCCATGGTTGATACGCATATCCTCTTAAAAGCGCTTTCTTCCGAGGTTGTAAAATATTCAGGCTTAATCTAGTTGATTGCCTATTATTTCCCTAACCTTATCTAGATCATATTGTGTATCTACAGCCTTTCCAGACTCCTTTACTTCAATACACCTTACTTCAATATCTAATTCTAAAAATCTATTTATTTCTAAGTCCTCCTCCTCTTCAAACCTTGTTTTTGAATTTCTTTTAGAGTATAAATCTAGGTTTTTTTTGTCATAAGCATATATGCATACATGCTTGTATCCGAAATTAAATCTATTTGATTTATTTGCTGGTATAGATGCCCTACTTGAATATAATAGCCTATTAGATTGTGAAAAAACCATTTTTGGTATCGAAATACTCTTGTAATCTTCTGGAGAGGTTATTTCACTGATAGCAGTAAATACTTTTCCTTCACTTTCGCTAACCTCTTGTATAAAATTCTTCAGAGAATTTACTGGAAAAATCGGTTCGTCGCCTTGCAGATTTATGTATTTATCTGCTTCGACTACTCTTGAAACTTCTGCCACCCTATCAGTACCTGTTAGACAAGATTCAGAAGTTAAGCAAGTTATAGCGTCAAACTGTTTGCAATGATTCATGACTTCATCAGAGTCTGTTGCAATTATTACTCTTTCTTTGTTCCCAACAGCCTTTAGGGCTTGCTCGTAAGTTCTTTGTATCATTGATTTTCCGCATATACTTATAAGTGGTTTGTTTGCGAGCCTTTTAGAGCCTAGTCTTGCAGGTATTACTACTATCCAACTCTTGCTTTCCTCCACGTTGGGATTCCAAACTACTTCATTTATATCCTAGCAAAATTCCTTACATTTTAGGTTCTTCAATTTATAATCATTACTTCAGTTCTTTACTTAGTAGGTTTTATTAGTTTGCTAATGTAGTAAAATTGCGTAGTATTTAGATTCAGAGAATTGTCAGATAAGAATTCTAAGTTTAAGCCCTTTTTGGGATCTCGTGTTTTGATCACAGGTCATACAGGGTTTAAAGGTTCTTGGCTTTCACTTTGGCTTTCTGAACTAGGAGCCCAGGTTTATGGATTGTCTATTGACATACCTACAAACCCTTCACACTTTGCTTCTGCCAGGCTGCATGAACGTGTCGAAGATAGCCGTATTGATATAAGGAACCTTGAAGCTGTTAAAGCTCATATCAAAAAAGTGAAGCCTGAATATATCTTTCACTTAGCAGCACAACCGCTTGTAATTAAAGCCTATAACGATCCTGTTACGACATGGCAAACTAACACCATGGGTACAATAAATATGCTGGAATCACTTCGTTCTATTGATTATAAATGTGTAGCAGTTTTCATTACTTCTGATAAGTGTTATGAGAACTCTGAATGGGTCTGGGGATATCGAGAGACTGATCGTATCTGGGGGCGAGACCCTTATAGTGCATCTAAAGGTTCAGCAGAGCTTGCTATAAGTTCGTATGTTAAATCCTTCTTTCCTCAAGATGGCCCGGTCCGAATAGGTGTCGGAAGAGCTGGAAATGTAATTGGTGGTGGAGACTGGAGCGAAAATCGTATTATTCCTGACTGTATTAGAGCTATCTCTAATAATAAGCTAGTCAAAATTAGAAATCCTAATTCAACTCGTCCATGGCAACATGTCTTAGAGCCTTTAAGCGGCTATTTGGAATTAGCTTTAAATCTTAATAGCAATAATAAATTACATGGAGAAGCTTTCAACTTTGCGACTCTTCAGAGCAGTAATCACACTGTTTCACAACTCCTTCAATCAATGTCATATTACTGGAGCAATGTTAAATGGGCTGAATCTACCGTCACTAAAGAATTACCTCATGAATCTCAGTTGTTGTCTCTAAATTGTGATAAAGCTATGGCTTTGATGCAATGGAGATCGATTTGGGATTTTGAAACAACTCTCAAAAATACTGTACATTGGTATCGATCTTATTTTGAGAATCCAGAATCGGATATGCAGTCAATCTCCCTTTCAAATATAAACGATTATGTCGTTGCTTCTAATTTAAGTGAATTATAATATTCCATCATCTCAAATCTTTTTATATAATTATATATATTATAAATTTTATTTCATAAGGTCTTTCCATATAGCTTTCATAACGCTTATAGATATGCCTCCACTTCAATAGACAGCATCAATATTATATTTCTCGGTCAGGACTTTACCACCTTTTCTTATTTGCTTCCTTATTTAGTTTATTAATGTCCTATTTCTGCTAGGAATATTGCTCTAAGATAATTTATTATACTTATTGATCCCCATTAATTACTCAGGAGCACATTTCGAATATCCAACCCTCTCTAGTCCAGAAAACTCCATTTACTTGAATAATGCATCTTTCGGTATTCAGTCAAATACACCTAGCCTTAGAACCTATAGACTTCTTACCTTTAGGTCTATAAAGGAGCCCAGTAAATGAAGGTAGTTCTATTGGCTGGTGGATCAGGCACAAGGCTAGCCGAATATACTCATGCTGTCCCTAAGCCAATGGTCCCCATTGGTGGAAGGCCAATTCTTTGGCATATTATGCGCCGCTATGCACACTTTGGTCATAATGAATTTATGGTCGCTTTAGGCTATAAGTCTGAAATCATCAAGGATTACTTTCTCAATTACCGGCAGTTAAACTCGGATTTCACTGTTGACTTATCTACAGGGAAGTTAGATATCCATGGAGTTACGTCTACTGACTGGAAAGTCACCCTCATTGATACAGGGATTACTACAATGACAGGGGGAAGACTTAAGCGTCTTTCTTCATTTCTTAAAGATGAGCCTTTTTTGATGACATATGGCGATGGCTTGTCTGACATAGATATCAATCAATTGTTAGATTTTCATAAATCACATGGACGTATGATTACTGTTACTTCGGTTAGACCTATTGCAAGATTTGGTGAATTAGAGATTGATCGAGGACGAGTAACTTCCTTTCAGGAGAAACCACAAATGAATCAAGGTTGGATTAACGGAGGTTACTTTGTAATTCAGCCAGAATTCTTTAGCCTTATTGAGGATGATCTGACAATCCTTGAACAGGAGCCCCTAGAAATCGCTTCAAAGCAAGGAGAATTGATGGCATATACACATGATGGCTTCTGGCAATGTGTTGATACTAAGCGAGATTTAGACTTGCTAACTAATCTTTGGAAGCTAAATAAAGCACCTTGGTTTATATGATGCCTGAAAATTTGATTAGACTCTCTAAGTCTGTAATAGGACCTGAAGAGAAAAATGCAGTGATCAAAGTGCTAGATAATGGCAGGCTTGGAATGGGTTCAGAGGTAAAGAAATTTGAGGACTTACTCAGTAAATTTTTCGATAGACCTGCACTTTGTTGTGTGAACGGAACAGCAGCACTTCATCTCTCTCTACAGGCTAGTGGCGTAGGTTTTAATGATGAGGTCTTGGTTCAGTCGCTTACTTATCTGGCTACCTTCCAGGCTATATCTGCCTGTGGCGCTAAACCTGTACCTTGTGATGTGAATAAGGACACATTAACTTTAGACTTGAATGACGCCAGCAAGAAATTAACAAATAGAACCAAAGCAGTTGTACCAGTTCATTTTGCAGGTGACCCCGGAAAATTACATGAGATATATGAGTTTGCTTCATCCAATGGACTTCGAGTCATTGAAGATAGCGCACATGCCTTTGGGACTAAATATAACAATCAGACTATTGGATCATTTGGAGACATCAGTTGCTTTAGCTTTGATGGGATTAAAAATATTACCAGTGGAGAAGGTGGTTGTATCGTAAGTGATGACATGGAACTTATAAGACTGATTAAAGATGCAAGATTACTAGGAATCATTAATGATACTAACAATAGATTTTCTGGGAAGAGAAGTTGGAACTTTGACGTTTCAACACAAGGTTGGAGATATCATATGAGTGATATAATGGCAGCAATTGGTATACAGCAATTAAACAAAATAGATTATTTCTCACGAAAACGACAAGATCTGGCTAAGAAATATGATGAATTACTTTCCTTCTCTAATCAAATAAGTAGTTTCAAAAGAAACTATACTTCAATTGTTCCTCATATATATTCCATAATTCTTCCTAAAACAACTAAAAGAGACTTGCTTAGGGAAAAACTTTACTCTCTTGGTATAGAGACTGGTATTCATTATTTACCTAATCACAAACTTTCTTATTATCAAAATCCAAGATTGGGAAACCTTTTAAATACTGAAGAGATTGCTCCAAGACTTTTGTCCCTGCCTCTTCATCCAGATCTCAATGAAGAAGATCTTGAGTTTGTGGTTCGTAGCCTTATTGAAAATCTATAACAATTCATTGGGACTTATTTTAATATAGTTAACCTTTGCGAGTTAGCGCCTCACTTATATTGGCATCTTGCTAATATTTTTATCGTAATCAGAAAATATAGAAGGTTTTTAAGTATCAACTTAGAGTTAATTCTTTTGAATCAGGGTCCAAGATTTTGGTATTAGGTCACAGGTATTATTTGGGTTAACATTAAACCAAGGCTTTGGAGCGATAACTATTTTTTTAGTGTTATTTCCAAGCCAAGCTCCCCACCAACTAAATGTACTATTTGCAATGATATGGTGCTTGCACAGACTCATTAGGTGCATATCAATCTCAGGATAGCTCTTGTTGCCATTGATATAAATTGTGTTTTCAGGGAGGTTTAAGTTTGACTTTGCCCAGTTAATATCATCAGAGAAGATAAAAAAGAAAGGATTAGAAACCCGGTCTTCTATATATTGGATTGCTTCTTCATAATACTTTGTTGAGCAAAGTCCATGTATCTCTAATGTTTTGGGGTCAGATGCATAGTCTCCACGACGTATATGTATCATAACGCTATTAAGCTCTCTAGCTTGATTCCCAATCTCTAGATTATTACCAATCAGTGGATTTCTAGGAGTATATTCTTGTCTGATTTGTTCTTCGATGCTTTGAAAGTATTTTTCCGATTGAAAATAGCCACTTAATATTAAATTTTTTCTTAAGCTCTCGAATTTCTTGTTGTAATTATATGAAGTCTCATGATACCAAACCTTTACTATCCCTGCTTTTTGAAGAAGCTTGCATGGTTTTTTAAATGAAAGTGGGAACTTCCTGAGAACATTCTTACTTCCCCTCTGTGAGCTGATCTTAAAACGATCTAATAAAAAAATATTTAAAGCATACGATTCAAAATCTCTTACGTCTAAGAAGAGATCGACATTCAGCTTTTTGGCAAGGGCTTTTCCAGCAGCATATTGAAACATCTGATTACCAAGACCACCTATTAAGCTGATTCCTATCATGGCTTTAGTTCAAATTAATTCATCTTATAATTCAAGTCGATCTTGCCAAACTTTGATCATCTCATCAATCATACTTTCGAAGGTATATAGTGGCTTCCATCCAAGCTTTTCGCGGATTTCATGAGAATCACCTTTAAGATACTTTAATTCTTCGGGCCTCATATATCTTTGATTCTGTATCACGTAATCCTCATAGTTTAGCCCTAGAGAGCTGAAGACATATTGGCAAAGTTCACGAACAGTCCTAGTTTCTCCAGTAGAAACAATCCAATCTCTTGGCTGTGAATAATTCAAGAGGAGATGCATAGCCCTAACATAATCATATGAATGCCCCCAATCCCGACTCGAGTCCATGTTCCCTAGCTCAAGATTATCTCGTAAACCTTTTTTTATTTCCACTGCTCCTTTAACTACTTTATGAGTTACAAAATTAGTTCCTCTTCTAGGAGACTCGTGGTTGAAAAGAATACCATTGCAAGCGTGAAGCTTATAGGCATTGCGATAATGCCTTACCAGGTTATATCCCATCACTTTTGAGCATCCGTATGGACTTACAGGACTCATGTTAGTTGTTAGTCTTTGGCAGCCATCAACATCTACAGAGTTGCCAAACATTTCAGATGAACTAGCTTGATAAAATTTTGAGCCAGGTGTGACTTCACGATATGCTTCAAGCATATTTAAAACACCAAGTGCATTTGTTCTAATAGTAAATGAAGGAACATCAAAACTCACTTTTACATGACTCATTGCAGCAAGGTTATAGATCTCATCAGGAGCTACTTTTCTTATAATCTTGTATAAAGATCCTTCATCATTTAGGTCACCATAATATGTCTTGACTTGGTCATTGATTTTCTCAATTCTTGAACTTTGATTTTCAGCTACAGATTGTCTTCGAACTATCCCATGAACTTCATATCCTAATTCAACTAGGTATTCAGCAAGATAGCTACCATCTTGACCTGTTATACCTGTAATTAAAGCCTTTTTCATTTAAAAACCTCCATAGTTCTAAGATCTGGCCAGTCAGTCCACTTCCATTTTTTTGGTGAATTATTAATGGCTTCTGGGAGCTTATTTATACCAGTTTGAGCAGTTTCTGGAGTCATATAATAATGATATCCAACAATATCTATATTTTGTTTCCTCCAAGGAATAGAAGGCTCCCTACCATCGTAAGACATTTTTTTCAGGACTTTCATATCATCCTCTCTATCTAGCAATATCATACCACCCCTCCCTAGGCTAAGATGTTTCTGAAATTGAAAACTCAAACACATCAAGCTATTGGGAATGTACCCGTCCTTTTTCCAATATACTGCCGCATCAATTATATTTGTATTACCTAGATAATAGTATTCTTCCCACTCTTTTTCGCACCATTCCCATTCCATATTTAATTTTAATGCTAAGAATGGAACTGATATATATGTGCGAGTAGGAATTACTATCTTAGAGCACTTCTTGTACCTTAAGCACAGCTCAATTGCGTGTGTACACGAATCGGTCGCAATCGCGAATGGAGCTCCATAGTGTTCAGCAATCTGCTTCTCAAATTTTGAGACTGTTTCAAACATGAATAAATTTGTGGCCATGTAAATATAATGTTAGTGGAAAATTTTTGGTATGGAATGCTTTAACTCTATTTGCCAACTCCTCACTTTCTATTTTTATATCTATTAACGACATGGAATCTACTTCATTGATTTTTCTAGGCACTCCTAGCCATTTTTCATGTGAAGAACTTGCTATTAAATTTTCAATACTAACCTCATCTACAAGCAGCTCTTTAACCAATTCAAAAAATAAGTCTGTGCAATGATATCTCGTCTTATCTATTATTGATTCTATGTCATCGGTTTCAGTTATAGGAAACCTTTTTACTTTTAGAATAGCTCCATTGTCTATCTTTGCATCCATTAGATGTGCTGTAGCACCAAAAGTATCGTCACCTTCATAGAGAGCCCAATTTACCATTCCACTTCCTGGATGTGCTGGAGATGCTGGATGAAAGTTTACGGCTACTCTCACATTTGAAAGTAACTTTTCCGGAACAATATAATAACTGTAAAGTGAAAAGAGATAATCCCCTCGCCAGTTGATGATATCTTTAGGTAACTTTTCCCCTCTTTTGGCTGACCAAACCTCCGTAATTGTATGGCCTAACTCTTTAAGATAATCTCTAGCCTTTGCAGAGTCACTGCAGTTCTTCTTACCAATGAATAGAATTTTCATTCTCTTTGATCCTCTATGAATACTTTATCGTTCTTTTGGCCAGTATAAGGACCGGTTTTATATTCATAAACAACGGTATCATCCTCAAGTATTGTATAAGTATGCCCACCTTCAAAGGTTATCGAACAATCACCTTGGCGAATGACTTCTTGACCAATTAATGTATCATCAATATCGTACATAAAAACTTTTACAGACCCTTTTACAATTACCCATGATTCTTGTGCGATAACCTCATCGTTATTAGATTTCTTCCATATGTGTTTATGTGGTTTAAATGTCTTCCCTTTCTTCATTCTTAATGTTGCTAATTGAATAAATTGACTTTCTGGGGCCACATCTGTCCTCCCATTAATATCATCCATTCTATTAATTATATGAAGAAGTTTTTCTGGCTTCCTCTTAGAGTAAATTAATTCCATGTTTGTGGTAACACTTTAATTGAATCTCATTCTAGCTTATTGGGAAATTCTCTTTTATTGATTACCCTAATATTTTTAACTAATGACTTTTTATCTTTGCTGATGTATACACTAATTTATTATCCATTTTTACGAACCAATTCTTTTTAGATTTTAGGCTCCCTAGCTCTTCTCCTCAATTATACTTTTGCTTTATTAGCCATTTAAGCTCTTAACTGTCATCTTTGAATCATCCTTTTGATTAGCAAGGATTAATCTTCTTATTGGTTTTGTGGTGACCTTTCATCCACCTTTTTTTCCTCTAGATCCATTACTTTACTGAGCTCTTTCACGAATGGCTTTAGATTGCAATTAGGTGTTCCGTCTTGTAGATATTCTCCATATCCAGCCGCAACACAAAGGGCATCTCCATCCTCCTCAAATTCTTCTTTATGCTCAAATACATAGTCAGCCAGTGCCTTGCCCTTAAGCTGCTTCCCTTTCTTAGAGGGGTTTGCTTTTGGCTTGGGTTTTAGTTTCCCAATTAGTCGATTTTCAAAGCCAGTCATAATCCACCATTTGTCTTTTGATCAGAGTACCTTTTAACAATTCTTTCATTTATTTCTAGCATGACTATGCTGTATAAGAATTTTTAAAGAACTCCGTAAGTTCATGTCACTAATAAGTCAACATAAACGTTTTATCAGTTGGTATCAGAGCAAATTAGGCATAAGCGACTATGGATTGCTATGGCTAGTTTTCTTTAAAGGAGTAATCGTTGCACTTATTGTTGAAAGGCTTGTGAACTTCTGACGGTAGATTAATCCTTAAAAACTTGCGAAAATTACTATATACATATTATATGCAAAATGGAGCAATCTGACTCAGATCGTCTTTCTGACCAAGACATCGCTACAAATCCCAAACCTCATAAACAAGTACTAGGTAAATTCTTGGGAATTGAGATGACTGCCCCTGGTGGTATGAAGAAACCCCTTCTAGTGCTTTTAGGTTTAATAGCCGTTAATATAAGTTTGCTTTTTCTTCTGAGCAAAGTTTTTTAGAAATTAAAGCTTCTAATTAAATAGTAATCGTTTATGCAATCTCAGAAATGCTTTCCTATATGCTTTATTGCATTAAAAAAGGTGGTTCTAGAAGAACCACCTTTTTTAATTTCTTCTATCTAGGAAGATTAGAAGTTGTATCTAATTCCACCACGACCTCCAAAGGCATGGAGTGGATCATAATCAACATCTCCATCAACATCTTCGGTGCCATTGTAAATAAACTCACCAAACACATCGATCGTTGAGGACATTTCAAGACTTGCACCAGCCTTGATCTGATAACCAAGGACTTGGTAGTCCTTACCATTTACGGTATTACCACTGAGTGTGCCATCTTCAGTGGTGATAGTTGCAGGTCCAAAACCACCTCCAAAATAAGGAGTTACTTTGGAGCCAGTATCTATATCGTAGTAAGCAGAAAGCATCCAACCCTGAACCCAAAGGTCACCAGTTCCTTCTACTGTCTTGCTGCCTCCTAAATTGTGGCCAGCAAGTGCTCCTGAGAAATGATAGAAACTGGCTTCGGTACGAAAGTTGTTTCCAAAGTTATAACCAAAACCGTATTCACCTGAATAGGCTTGGTCATAATCAAAAGTTCCGTAGTAGCCCGTTCCTCCTAGGGTTGCGTCAATTCCAGTGTCTTGGATTTTAGTAGCACCTGCACCAACTGAAACGTAAAAACCTTTGTGGTCGTCTGCGATTGCTGGTAGCCCAGCTGTTGTTGCTAAAGCTAATCCTGCACCTAAAAGGAATTTCCTGAAGGAGGTCACTTGAAAAAAACAAATAAGTGCATTTATTAAACACTGCTAAACCTAATAATGCATGGGAAAGCATTCACTTTTACTTCTGTCTGTGCTTTGGGGTGGAGTTTTTGCGTTTAAGTTGGTGGTTTCAAGGTTTTCGCTGTTTATTCTTTGCCTCTTGACTGACGAGGAACAATAGGATTGGTAAGAGGTTTTTCGTGGCTGGACTTATTACGGGGACGTTTTCTTTGTATTTACATTTGTTTTGGAGGTTTAAAAGAGCAAACACCTCTAGATCAAAATGGAAGATTGTTTTCCCGATCGCATGGATCCCTCGACAACCTGATAAACCTCTGAAGAATTTGTGGAAGACTGACTCTCATCTAATGATAAATAGAGGGGCGAAGGTGCTTGATATCAGACGAGCAAGGCGAAGTTATCCAATTAAAAACAACCAGCAGCAGCAAGCAAAGACGTTTCATAGGAATGTCGCTTAGCAGGGCTCCTGTTTCTCCTTAGATTGTTTCAGCATTGATTCGCTTCGATTAATCCCCAAAAGAGCCAAGTCATCCATGAGCCAAGGCAAGTCGGCCTTGAGTGTTTATACTCATAAAAAATAATCGCTTAGATTTATTAACTACTAGTAGCTTTCATTTGAGGTTACTGGAAAGATAAATATAGTTATTTCAAGACACTGTGATTGACCGCTTGCCGCAAAATGCATCGATATATGGCTTGATAACCGCATTAATTACTGCTTTCATTATGGCTATAGGTTTTCTTGCGAAGCAAATTTTGACTGACCCAAATAAAAAAGCAGAAGAAGACAAGGCTTTGCTTAAAGAACTCCTAGAGGGATTTGGTTTGGAACTTCCCCCAGAACTTAAGGAGCAAGAAGCGAAAGTAATGAATTCTATTAATACACAATAAATGGATAGTGACCTTCTTATACCAATCTTTTGGACCCTTGTATTTGGGGCATTGATAATCCTTGGTGCAAGAAGATTGACTAAGAAACTTCCACAGGAAAAGAAATGGGTTCGTCCAGAAAAAAAAACAACTGATGATGATGAATAGTTAGTATATTTATCTCTTAAACAATAGATATTAAGGTAACTCTTCCTTTTGAAAATCATTGCCATGATTTCCTTTGATAAATCTACTTGCTCAATTCATCAGCTAAAAATTTAGTCGTATTAACAATCCTGGTGGTTAAATACTCTTATATTAAGCCTGATAAAAAGAAAAAAATCTTTAATCATAGATTTACATATTGGCCATAGGGATGAAACGTGCCAAGAGCAATCCCACACCCGCTGCAAAAACAACCGAGATTGCAATTGCAACTAGACCTGGTACCATTCCTCCTCCTTCTTCATTTGCCATGATTGATAATCTAAAAACCTTTACTAATCTAGTACTCGAGGTAAAGTTTTGCGCGTGCACCCTAATAAAAAACTCTTTGAACAATTTTAATATCTAATTAGAGAGAGTCTATATATAGACCAGTGAGACTTCTCTTTTCTATTGAGTTACTCATATAAAGACCAGCGCAGTCTAAGAAATGCCAAAAAAATATTCAGGAGTAATCCCATAAAAAGACACTCCTGAATATGCTTGTTAATTGGCTGCAAGACAGTTTCCTTCAAAACTGTCTCCAATAGTCAATAGTATTAGCAGGAATGCCTATTGATTATTGAAAGCTTAGGCTTGAGAAAGAAATTAATTCTTTTTTTGCATGCAGCCAGACTCAGCCGCAATTCAGCACAGCACAGGCAGCAGATGCAACAGCAATTACTACCCCTCCCCACTTGATAAATTTTTGAGAGGAATTAAAGGTTGTACCTACTAGTATTGCGGCGAGGTTGATGACGGTTAGTTGATCGGAATTCATGATGAACCTTTGGCACTATTACTATTCTAATCTATTTTGAAGATGAGGCTATATTTGTTGAAAAGAAAGTCATACCAACAGGTTCGAATTCTCTTTTATTGAACCAAAGTTTGGACTGTATTCCGAAACCTTCGACTTCTCCGCTTAAGTGGCCATAGCTGAAGTTGCATCTGTCAAATATTTGTGGTGCTTCAATCGGTTGAGGGCTAATTTTGGTGTATCTAAAGTATAAAGGGGATTATGCCAACTGTTTCAAGGTTTTTTAAACAGCTTTTCTCTACTTTCTTGGCCTTTATAATTTTTTCTACTTTGCTTTTGTATGTTTCACCAACAATTGCAGAGGAGCTTAGGCTTACTCCTGAGGCTTCTGGTGTAATAGATGAATTTTCTAATAAATTTTGCGGGTCAATTTCCTTAGGACTTAGTGTTGATGATGCGTCAAGAGGATCGATTAAAGGAATGATTAGAGGACTTATCTCGTCTGGGTTGCTTAAGGAGTTTATGTCGGCCCCCAAGTCGGATTTGGCTTCATTAGTGTCTGCAGAGATTTTTGATAGATGTGGCGAATCATTGCCTCTTTCTAAGGAAGGTCTCAATGATTATATTAATAGCCTGGCTGACGGCAGGACTAATGAAATGCAGCCAAAACCCTTTAAGCCATTTGGTATTGGATGATGTATTTTCAATAAAATTTTCTCAGTAATTATAAAATACCTTTTTACTTTTTAGGTAATTAAATGTTTATTAATAATTTGGCATTCTAGACAGAATTAATTCAGAAACTTTAAATAAATAAAAGATAGTCCAACGGCATTTACCGAAGCATTCCTGAGAAGTGATTATTGATACGGCTTTCTATGCACTTCAGCTTGAAAGTAGTGATTGTTACCAAAATACTTTGTAAAATGTAGTGGTAGGTACACATTGATACCTGGGACTAGTTCTATAAATGCTTTAACAATCGCAATTTTGTAATGGACTTCTTTTCAGCTTTTGTGAATTGGTTTAGTCAGCTTGGAGAAGATTTACCAGAAACTTCTCTGCAAGAAGGAGGTAAGGATGCTTTTTCGAGATTCATGAATAAGATCTGTCGATGATTTTTTTAAAGAACTTTTAGATTGTTCATACTATTTAACTCTACTTTCGGACTTTCTATTGTTCTTTGCTCAGAGTCGGATGCTTATTTAGTGCTTTATGAAAATTTTCTCTAGAAACCATTTGACAGAGAAATATTTATGAGTCTTTCCTTCTAGGATACTTACCACTATTAAGGTTAAAACTAATTAGTAAGGTGATGTCTGTGAATCTTTTCCCAAGAACCTTAATGTTGTTAGGAAGCGGAGAGCTTGGCAAGGAAGTTGCTATTGCGGCTCAGAGGTTAGGTTGCAAAGTGATTGCTTGTGACAGATACCCAGAAGCTCCAGCGATGCAAGTTTCTGATGACTCTGAAGTATTTGAAATGACCGATCCAGAAGCGCTTCAAACTATTATTCGGAGACATAAGCCAGATGCTGTTATCCCTGAGATAGAGGCATTGGCCGTCGATGCGTTGGCTGAGCTAGAGGAAGAAGGAATAACAGTAATTCCAACAGCGAGAGCAACTGCAATAACTATGAATAGAGATAAAATTAGGGATCTAGCATCGAAAGATTTAGGACTGAATACAGCAAAATATGAATATGCTTCTAGCCTAGACCAATTAAAAAGGGTAGCCGGGAATGTTGGATGGCCTTTGTTAATAAAGCCTGTCATGAGCTCTTCAGGCAAAGGTCAAAGTCTAGTTAAAAGTCCAGGCGATTTAGAAAGAGCATGGAATGAAGCAATAGATTTAGCAAGAGGAAAGTCTAAGATGGTAATTGTAGAAGAATTTATTAATTTTGACTTAGAAATTACATTGCTAACAATAAGACAAAATGACGGTAAAACACTATTTTGTCCTCCCATTGGCCACGAGCAAATAGATGGCGACTATCAATGTAGTTGGCAACCTGCCCAGCTTACAAATCAACAACTTGATAGGGCTAAACAAATGGCAAAGCTAGTAACTGATAATCTTGGAGGGGTAGGATTATTTGGAGTTGAATTTTTCATCACTAAGGAGGATGTTGTCTTTTCAGAATTATCCCCTAGGCCTCATGATACTGGTTTGGTGACAGTTGTTAGTCAGAATATAAGTGAATTTGAGCTTCATCTAAGGGCGATTCTTGGGATTGAAATTCCTGAAATTACTTGTGAGGCTCCTTCTGCATCTAGGGTAATCCTTGCAAAAGATACTTTCTCAAGTGTTGCCTATAAAGGTGTTCATGAGGCATTGAAGTTTGAAGATACTAAGTTATTAATATTTGGGAAACCTACATCTAAAAAAAATAGACGTATGGGAGTTTGCTTAGCTAAAGGAAGCAATACTGACCAGGCTCGTTTAAAAGCAGATAAATCTGCCGCATGTGTTGAGGTTGTAGCGGGACTGCCAGGCTAGAAACTATTAAATCATTCAGAAAGAATTTGAATTACTTGATCACCTTCGTCTTGGCAGCAACATACTTCTAGATTTTCAAACCTGAAGCTAATGTTATGAAAATTTGTGCTCTTTCGAATCATCAGTTAACAAAGGATTGTCGCTATTAATGAGGCATGGATTTTTTAGCTTCTGTGAAGCGAAGAGTTGAATTTTTAATTTTTAGGCGTTCTAGTATTTCAATTTCTGTAACTAGAAACTTGGTTACAGATTGCATCAAAGATTTAGAAAGTCAAAAGACTAAAGAAAACCAGCGTTTCTTAGTAGCCCTAAAAGATGGTGGTATCTGGCTGTCCTAAAGTAGTTAAAAAGTAATGAAAAACATCCGCTTGATAAAGCTCTTGGTCGATTGTTGTAGTGAAGCTAAGTCTCCAAACCTTTCCTTAGTCGTCTATCTCCATCCAAGAAAGATTAAACAATTGGTTTGAACCTTCTTCTTCCTGCCCTACAAGCAGGGCATTTCCAACTTGCTGGAAGATCTTCGAAATTAGTTCCCGGCGGGACCCCTTGTGTTGGATCACCTACCCTTGGATCATAGGAATAGATGCAATCAGGACATTGATATTTTTTCATTCTTCAAGATTAGAGCAGCTTTGTAAGTTGAAAAGGTTAGATGTGCTTATGGACTTAGAGCAGCTATTTGTACGTTGGCAATTGATTGAGAACGTTTGGGTCTATCGTTGTCAAAATCCCTACCCTTCCTGAGCTCTTCAAAGTGTTTAACTTCTTGAATCAAGCTTTTTTTAAGAAATCCCTTTTGCTCATTGCTTGCCTGGGCATAAGCAGTTGTATGTCTAATGATGCAACTTTGAAGGGCAAGAAGCCTGTAATAGAAACTCTTGTCGCTGCGAAAGAGTCTTGGGGGGGAGATTTGTATTCCTATCCAGATGGCCAGTCTGAAATTACCCTTTTGAGAATTACTGCGCCCGTAGGGTTCAGGA
>QCFS01000022.1 GCA_003278365.1 Prochlorococcus sp. AG-363-M17
TATGTAGGGATGTTGGCTACGGTAATGAACGCGATTACTCTTCAAGACGGGCTTGAAAGGCAAGGCATTCCAACGCGTGTTCAAACTGCTATAGAGATGCAAGAAGTCGCTGAGCCTTATATACGAAGACGAGCAATTCGTCATTTAGAGAAAGGAAGAGTTGTGGTGTTTGGGGGAGGTTGTGGAAATCCATTCTTCACTACTGATACAACTGCAGCATTAAGAGCTGCAGAAATCAACGCTGATGTCGTTTTCAAAGCTACAAAAGTTGATGGGGTCTATAACAAAGACCCAAAAGCCTTCCCAGATGCAACTCGCTATTTGACCCTCACCTACCAAGATGTACTTAGCCAAGAGCTCGCTGTGATGGATGGTACCGCTATTGCACTCTGCAAAGACAACAATATTCCAATTGTTGTCTTTGATCTATTCGAAAAAAATAATATTGCAAAAGCTGTCGCTGGAGAGCTAATTGGCTCCCGTATCAGCCATGAAAGCTGATCTTGACATTTTAGCTAATCCAATTTCTATTCAGTCTTCCTAAACCGATGTCAAACAATGATCTTGAGTCCAATATGCGTAAATCGGTTGATGCCGCTCAAAGGACTTTTAACACTATTAGGACTGGGCGTGCAAACCCTTCCCTCCTTGATCGTCTCTCCGTGGAATATTACGGAGCAGAGACTCCTCTGAAATCGTTAGCAACTATCTCTACTCCAGATTCCCAAACAATTTCAATACAACCCTTTGACATAGGTTCTTTAGGACTTATTGAAAAGGCTATTGCAACCAGTGACCTTGGTTTTACGCCTAATAACGATGGGAAAATCATTCGAATCAACGTACCTCCTTTGACTGAAGAACGCCGAAAAGAATTCTGCAAACTTGCCTCTAAGTATGCTGAAGAAGCCAAAGTAGCTCTAAGGAATATTCGTCGAGATGCTATAGAGAAAATCAAGAAGGCTGAGAAAGATGGAGAGTTCTCGGAGGATCAAAGCAGAGATGAACAAGATAAGGTGCAAACATTGACTAACAAATTTATTTCAGAAGTGGAAAAGCATCTAGAAGAAAAAGAAGCAGACATTCTGAAAGTTTGAATAGATTAGATGTCCTAATAATTGGAGGAGGTGCAGCTGGTTCCTCGGCAGCTTTTCATCTTGCAACGGCAGGTCATAAAGTAACTCTGATAGAGAAAAGAGACCTAAGTAGCATCAAACCCTGTGGCGGGGGCATGGCTAGTTCTGTTCAGAAATGGTTCCCATTCGACCTTCGCCCAGCAATCGATGAAGTAATACATAGAGTTGATTTCAGCTGGTTCTTAAAAGATAAAGTTCAAGCTGTTCTTCCTGGCTCAGAACCTTTTTGGATAGTTAACAGAGAAAAATTTGATGCTTATCTTTTAAAGCAGGCTGTTTCGGCAGGCACAGAACTCTTAAACCCTGTTTCCGTAACTGATGTCAACAAACTAAAAGAGACGTGGCAAATTACCTGCAACAATGGAAAACAATTAGAAGCAAGGTCACTAATAATTGCTGATGGGTCAAATTCTCCATGGCCACTAAGACTAGGATTGGGGCCAAGGAAACAAAATCATGCCTTAACCACCTCTGTTCGTCTTGAAGGCAGAGGAAATCTAGAGGAAGGTGTAGCAAGGTTTGAATTTGGCCTAGTTCACCATGGCTTTGCCTGGGCTTTCCCAATCTCAAACGGGATAAATGTAGGGGTTGGGACTTTTATTGGAAATCAAAAATTGGACAGTCTAAAAGTCTTGGATAAATTCCTGCCTAGTCTTGGCTTTGACCCGTCAGCAGGGCACAAGCAACATTCAAAACTTCGTATATGGAATGGGCATCATAAAATCCATGGCCAAGGAATTGTCCTTGTTGGGGATGCTGCTTCTCTTTGTGATCCATTCCTAGCAGAAGGCATAAGACCAGCTCTTTTGAGTGGATGCAATGCAGCAAAGAGTCTTGACAGCTGGCTAAAGGGTAAGACACCCGATCTTGTTAATTACACAGTCAAAATGCAAAACGAATGGGGCGATTCAATGGCCTGGGGGAAAAGAATTGCGCAAGTATTTTATAGATTTCCAAAAGTAGGTTATCAACTTGGGATAAAAAGGCCTACAGCACCACAAAGAATTGCTCAAATTCTATCGGGTGAGATGAGTTATGCAGACATTGCGCAAAGGGTAATAAAAAGACTACTTTTACAGCGCTAAAAACTTTTTTCATTAAGTCACTTATTAAAAAATAGATAATACCTTGATCAAAAGGAAATACAGCTCTTGAATAAAGAAGGTCTTCCAGATAGAATGCAAAAAATCTATAGGAAGATGAGCAAAACCTTAGCTTGGGTCTGGTTTAAAGGTGGAGAAAAAGGTGGTTTTTGGAAAGGTGGTTTTACTGCAAGTGACAAGAATGAGAATGGAGTACTTATTGAACATTCTAAATTTATTACTTGCAGAGTTCCTGAATGGCGAATTTCGCTCTCAGAGCCAACAAATATATCTATTGGTCCGAATATACCCAATGACGCTACATGGAAGCTCGCCTAAGCTCCCATTATTTCTTAATATCTATTGGTCAAGAGAAGGATTAAAAATAGAGCTAAACCATCCTTAATTATAGGTATTCAATAAAATCATTAAGTCTTTATCATGAAAGGATGGTTGTCTTTTCATGATCAATCTTCATTTCATTACTGCTTGTAGATTCTAAAACCATTAATCTACTTCTTAATTGTTTTTCCAAAGATTCTATGGCCTTACTAAAACCATTAATACCTTCTTCTAGCTTTTCAGTAGCCATTCTATCATTTCTCATCATTTCTATAAACCCTGAATGATTTAAATGAATGCAGTCTTCATCAGAAGAATGATTCAACTTATCAAGTTTGCGTACAAGTTTTCCTTCTTTGGAGCGTAGTTGATCAAGCAACTTCGGTGAAATCGTCAACAAGTCACAACCAGCTAATTCAATAATCTCCTCAATGTTTCGGAAGCTTGCTCCCATTACTTCAGTCTTGTATCCATTGCTCTTATAATAATTGAATATTTTAGTAACTGAAATAACACCTGGATCTTCAAAACCTGGATAGCTATCCCTACCTGTTTCAGCTTTATACCAATCTAGAATCCTCCCAACAAATGGAGATATTAATGTAACTCCGGACTCAGCACAAGCTATCGCCTGTGCAAAGCTAAACAGTAACGTCAAATTACAATGTATTCCTTCTTTCTCTAATTCTTCTGCAGCTTTAATACCCTCCCAAGTTGAAGCTATTTTTATCAGAACATTATCTCTTGATATACCTGAATTTTCATAAAGGGCTATAAGCTTTTTAGCCTTTATAATCGTCGCCTGTTTATCGTAACTCAAACGGGCATCAACCTCAGTTGAAACACGGCCAGGAACTATCTTTAAAATCTCAACACCAAAAACGACGCATATCTCATCAAGAGCTTCTTCTACTACCTCATGAACGGTTGCCTCATCTCCAAGAACTCGCCTAGAAGAATATAAAGCCCTGTCAATTAGATTTTGATAATCAGGTATTTGCGCAGCAGCCAAGATCAAGGAAGGGTTTGTAGTCGCATCTCTCGGAGTAAAAGTCTTAATTGCTTCAAGATCTCCAGTATCAGCAACCACCACAGTCATCGAGGAAAGCTGCTCTAAGAGTGTTGTCATGGATAGCAAACTGTTATTGAGACTAAAGGTAGCCCTATTTCAATGATTTAAAACTCCATGTAAGCCATTGAAAATGGAAGTTTTCCCTATATTTAGCCCTGAGCTGGTTGAAACTCAGTCCTCTTGGTACTTGGGGGGATTTTTTCAATGACTAAAAGGCCATCAATAATTTCTTTGGCAACAGGAAGGGCAACAGTAGAGCCATAAGCATTTACACCTTGAGGCTCATCTATTACTACTAGAACAACATACTTAGGGCTGTCTATCGGGAAAGTGGCCACAAAGCTGCAGATCTTAGCCCCAGGCTTATATGAACCATTTGAGGCTTTTTGTGCTGTCCCAGTCTTGCCTCCAATCCTATAACCAGGTGTTTTCAATGCTTTGCCAGAACCTTTTTCAACTACCGATTCCATCCATTGCCTAACTATGAAAGTAACCTCTTCATCAAGTAACTGAACTTTCTCCTCTTTAGGAACTGATAGGAGAGAGTAACCTCCACCTAAGCCCCGTGTTATGTGAGGACTAACCAAGTAACCACCATTAGCAATGAGAGCATGCAACTGCGCCAATTTCAATGGTGTCAGAGAAAACCCCTGACCAAATGAAGCTGTTGCTGGCTCAATTGAATGCGAAACAAATTCACTCTTCCTCTTTAATTGACCTGCAACTGCACCTGGCAAATCAGTATTGGGTTGTATATCAAGGCCTAGCTTTTTCAACCAATCCCAGTAGATAGACGGATCAAGTCTGCTCATCGTTTTGACCATAGCAACATTGCTAGAGACTTGAAGGATCTTGGGGTAGTCAATAAGTCCATTAGCCGCTCTATCATGATTATGTATTGGCCATCCACCAACCTTGATACTTCCTGTATCATCAATCTTTCCATCCTTATTAATAACTCCCTCTTGTAAAGCCAAAGCAAGATTTATCGGTTTAAATGTAGATCCAGGCTCATAGAGATCCTGAACTGACCACTCACGAAAACGACTAGGAGGGAATTTCCAATATTCGTTTGGATTATAAGTTGGTGTAGAGGCAAGCGCTAACAACTCACCAGTCAATGCATTCATAACGATGGCAACACCCTTTGCAGCATTCCATCGCTTAACTTCATCAGTTAAAGACTTAATTGCCAACTCCTGAAGACGAGCATCCAGAGTTAACTCCAACCTTAGATCATCCCCGTAAAGGACTCCGGGAGCTAAATCATCAGGAAGAGGCGTGCCATCGGCTCCTCTTCTGAGACTTCGCGGCTGCTCATGTCGAATAAGTTCTCTATTCCTACTTTGCTCTAAACCTGCTTGAGGAATACGGTCATCATTCAAAAAGCCGACTACATTTCCAAACAAAGAGCCTTGAGGGTAAATACGCTGTGGGTAGAGCTCAAGGTCTAAACCACTTATCCCTAATTGTTTAATTTGAGAAGCAGTATCAGTATCAAGATCTTCTACAAGCTTTATACCTGAAGGCCTATTACCAACGCGTTCAATGATTTCACTCATTGGCATCGCGATCAGTCCCGAAAGTTTTCTAGCTACGTCTATTGGCTTACGAATTAACTCAGGGTCATCTCCTGGGAAGTTGAAATAGCGCGGATGTACCCACAAACGATAACGCTCTTCATCTAATGCTAGTAACCGGCCTTTTCGATCAACAATGGATCGTCTTATTCCAAGAGGCTTCGTCAGTTGAACCTGAGAAGACCTTGCTCTTGCCTCTAAAGCAGATGCCTGCAAAACCTGAAGCCATGCCAAGCGTCCTCCTAATCCAAAAAGACTAAAACACAATATTAAAAAGACAAATCTAATGCGATTAGTCGGGATCTTCTCCAATGGGACTACTCTCTTTCTCCTGGCCTTTCTAGTGTGGCTTCTTTTATTGCTTCGCATCAGTACCCATGACTGATCGACTTTTCTGCCATTCTGCTTATAAAAGAAGGCTGGGGTAATACAAAATCCCCTACATGTTTAGAAGGGTGATCTAAATAGAGAAGGTTAGAAACCTTCAGTGGAACAATGAAATCGGGCATACTACTTCGCTTTAACAAATGTCTCTCTAAAGTTGCCGTAGATTCTGTAAAGCGGTGTGTTAATGAGCGAGTAATCTCGAGTCTGGTAAAGGCAACCGTCCAACGGTGTTGCCAGTGCAATGTAAGTGCTGTTACAACTGTCATTGCAACACAAGTCCCCAGGAGTATCCCATCCACCACCCTATGGAAGCTAGCAACCATTGGAGAGTGTCTCGCAATCTTCCTGGTTGACAATGAGCCTTGCAATAACTCAAAAGATCTCGCCGGTCGAGAAGCAGCTCTCTCTGTTTGGCGAGTAATAGAGCGCGGTTGTTTAACTGCAACCACGAAAAAAAAACACTGTTACTTACAAGTGAACCATTCCAAAATCAGCTATGCAAGTTCAGGGGCATAGATACAACAAGAAAAGTTAACGCTAACCGCCTAGCAGTAAAAGGTTTGTAAACGTAATCCCATTCCAAAGAGCATGCATCAAAACACAAGGGAGAAGCCTCCCTGAAGACAGTCTTAACAGTGCAAGGCCTATTCCTAAAACAAATAAAGGAGGGAACTCACTAACACTTAAGTGCGCCATTGCAAAAACGAATGAACTTATTAAGACAGCTCCAGAACGCCCCATGCTTCTTACTAAGACTGGTATGAGAACTCCTCGAAAAACCAATTCTTCAAATAATGGTGCCAAAGCAACAGTCGTAACAACCAAAAGCAATAAAGCAATAGGGTCTCTACTACTTAGGACAAGTTCTAATAAAGGGTTGCTTCCCCCTTGGTCTCCAAAGAAAAAACTCATTAACCATCCAGTCAATAAAACTGGAGGTAAAGCCATCAGCCATCCCAAAAGAGCTTTAACTAAAGCAGTGTTCCAAGGACTTAATCCCCATTGAATCCATCCGTCTGATGGACTTTCCAGATGTGCAAGTCCTCTCAGCTGATTACGGAGAATGAGCAAAGGTGGTGATGTCATAACCACATAACCAACCAATACTTGGAACGACTCTCCTAGGGGTGGCGCTAATTGAGCTGTAAGTGCAGAAGAAAATGGAATACTTATCATGGGAGAGAGTACCTCTCCAAGAACAACAAAACCTCCTCCAATAAGAAGGATCATGTCAACAAGGGATAAAGGAATAATCCGCAACTGTGGCCAAGAAGTAGCTTTCCTCCTAAACAACAACCAGAGTTGGCGTAACAACAACACAATGCCAAGGAACAATGCTATTAATGGCAAACACTGACTAGCTGCCAAGCGCAAAGCCATCTTGTCTGCAACCCCTTTGTCTGAACAAAGCGCTGTTTCTCCTCCCAGTTCCAAGCAAACCCTCTGATAAAGCAAAGGGTCTTCTTGAATAGACACAAGCTCAGAGGGCAAATCATTAGAAGAAAAGCTTTTCTGTTCTAACAAGCCCTCCAAAAGTACTTCTTGTATAGATGCCAGTTCATCTTTCTTGAAAGCAAGTTTTAATAAGGCGAGTTTCTCCGATTCATCAGTCTCCAAAGTCGAAAGAAGCAAGCGATCTCTATCTTCAATCTCTTCAAGAGGCATTGCTCTTAAGGCTTCTCTCAAAGAAGCCTTAGGGTCCTCGCCCAAGAATACAGATTGCAACGATTGGGGGATAGAAGGCTTTGCTAAAAGTGCTATCTCCTGCTGATGCAAGGAAATAGACGAAGCAACAGAAGGGCGGTTAAAACTACTTTCAAGACCTTGCTTCCAAACAGCCAAGGTAATCAAGACAGAAATGATTGCCACAGCAATCTTCCATGCAGGATTGCTGTGTCTAAGAGATGGTTTAGCCAATTTCAAAAATCATTAGTGAATAACTCTTCCTTCTTTGCACAGAATAAAGAGGCAGGTTGCCCCATACGATGGCCAAGAGCAACCATATCCTCCTTTCCCAATGCGTCTTCTACTTGTTAGGCATGGTTTAAGTAGCTTCAACTGCGAAAACCGTATCCAAGGACGGGATGATCTTTCCATTCTGACAAAAGATGGTATTCATCAGGCTGAACTAACTGGGAAGTCGCTAAAAGAGATCTCAATAGCGGCTGTTTACAGCTCACCACTTCGAAGAGCTGCTTCCACAGCAAAAAAAATAATTGAAGGAAAAGGCTGCGAACTTCATCCCATCTTTGAACAAGGGCTTCTAGAAGTTGACCTAAGTCCATGGAGTGGGCTTACTGTCAATGAGGTTCGAGATGAATTCCCTCAAGATTTTAAAGCTTGGAAAGAAAGGCCACAAGATTTAATTATTAATAGAGGCGATGGAACATCTTTTAAACCAATTCAGCAACTACTACAACAAGCCAATGAATTCCTTAAAGAATTAACAAGTCGGCACCCTCCTGAGAAAAAAGAAACAGTTTTAATTGTTGCTCATAATGCAATTCTTAGATGTCTAATAATAAACTTGCTTGGTCAGCCTCACGATAGCTTTAGGAAACTAAAGATAGACAATGCCTCAATTTCAGTTTTCAATTTACTTTCAGTGAGCGACAACAGAGTTAAAGCACAACTTGAATGCCTAAATAGCACAGTACATTTAAATCAACCTCTTCCAAAGAGAACCAAGAGACCTCGTATAATACTTGTTAGACATGGAGAGACTAACTGGAACAAAGAAGGCAGATTTCAAGGGCAGATTGATATACCTCTAAATAGAACAGGGCATAGCCAGGCGAATGCTGTAAGCCGTTTCTTGAGTACAACAAATGTAAACAAAGCCTATAGTAGTCCCATGGTTAGGCCTACCGAAACGGCTCAAGCAATTATCAATTCACATGAAGGTTTAGAGCTTTCCTTAGAAGATGAGCTTATGGAAATAAACCATGGTCTTTGGGAAGGAAAGCTAGAGTCGGAGATCGCAAGAGATTGGCCTTTATTGTTAGAAAAATGGAAAAAGTCTCCTCAAGAAGTCGTTATGCCTGAGGGTGAAAGCATTCAGGAAGTATGGGAACGCTCTGTGATCTGCTGGAAAAGAATTTGCACAAGTCTTCAACAAGAGGAAACTGCACTTGTAGTAGCACATGATGCTGTTAATAAAACTATCCTTTGTCACCTACTTGGATTAAAAGAGTCAGATATATGGCTAATTAAACAAGGGAATGGAGGGGTCACAGTGATCGACATCTCAAACGATCCGAGCGAACCTGACATTGTTACTTGCCTAAATCTCACCTCTCACTTAGGCGGAATCATCGACGAAACAGCTGCTGGAGCTCTTTAATTTTATGTCACAGACAAAATTATTAGAAAATCTTCAAATCCTCTACGGGCCTAATCAATTAGCAGTAAAAGACTCTGTCCTGATAAGTGATGACACTCTCGTTGCATTTGGGGAAGAAGCCCATAAACAGGCAAGTCAATTAGGAATAACTTCAACTCCTTCTTCTGGGAAGCTTCTAGCGCCCAGCTTGGTTGACCCACATTCAATTTTAGAAGAACCCTTAACTGGAAGGAGTGAGACACTTTTCAGCCTTATCAGAGCAGCTGCCGCATCTGGATATGGTCAACTTGCTCTACTTCCAAGAAGTTCATCTTGGAGAGATAATCCTGAAAGACTAAAAGGCTTCTCAAACAAGAAAAGTGACGTACTAATCCACCTTTGGGGAAGCTTCAGTCGACTTGGTCAAGGGAAAGAACTTGCTCCTCATGCAGACCTCCTTCAACATGGAGCCATTGGATTAGCTGAAGATGATTCAATGCTCCCGATTGATCTTCTCCAACGAGGACTCTTATTAGGAGAAATGGGCCAAAGCCCAGTTCTCTTAGCCCCAAGAGATAAGCAAGTACAAGCCTCAGGGACAGTGCGAGAAGGAGTCGAAACCCTAAGAGCCGGTTGGGTCCCTGATCCGATAACTAGTGAAACTCTTCCACTGGGCAACCTCCTGGAACTTCAACGGCAATACCCAGAGAGTTCTCTTCGAGTGATGAATATATCCACTAAAGACGGTGTAAAAATGATGAGCCAATGTAATTCTCCACCAATGTCAACTGTTTGCTGGTGGCATCTAGTTTCTGATAGAGGTTCAATGTCAACCAGCGATCTTGGCTGGCGAATTGTTCCATCTATTGGAGGAAAATCAGACAGACAAGCCTTGATCAAAGCATTAAGAGATGAAGTAATTACAGCTGTAGCAGTGCATGCCACTCCATTAGACGAAGAAGAGACTCAACTACCACCACAAGAACGTATCCCAGGCCTTTCTGGTCATCAACTGGTCTTACCAGTTCTATGGAAGGAGCTGATAATCAAAGCGGGATTCTCAATCGAACAATTATGGAACGTCCTAAGCTTTGGACCTTCCAAAATCCTGAATTTGCCTCACGAGAAACTTTCAATTGGGAGCAAGAGGTGGATACTTTTTGATCCCGAACAATCCTGGATTCAAAAAAGAAAAGATAAGAATGCTCCAAATGCAGCAAATCAGCCTTTCGAAGATTGTGAGTTGACTGGGAAGATAATTGATTGTGGGCTTAAAAGCTTTTAACTGCTCCCAAACGATTAAGAGGCCAAAATCTCCAAACAGCACGTCCTAAAATTTGATCTGTAGGCAAGAAATTGCCACCTGGCCAAAAGCGACCGTCCCAACTGTTGGCCCTATTATCTCCTAGGACAAGAACATGATCTTCAGGGACATGTCCAGAAAGAGTCCTGCATGGATTAAATTCCTTGAAAACTAAAGAGCATAAATTACTCACATAGGGCTCTATTTGTTTATTCCCATTAAGTATCAATTCTCCTTTCTTAGTAATCACCACATGATCTCCAGCCACAGCAACTACTCTTTTAATATAAGCATCACAAGCAACATCTGTTAAACCAGGAATTATTGATATCAAAGGAAAGTTAAGCAAAGCACACTTCAACGAAGATGAAGTGTGCTTTGCAGATCCTAATAATACAGGGTCAAAAGAATAAGGAGACTTAAAAACAACTACTTCTCCACGATATGGATTACGGTAGCGAAGCGTAAGCTTTTCAATTATCAAGCGATCTTGAATCTGCAAGCCAGGCAACATTGACCCCGAAGGGATATATCTTGCTTCAGCAATGTAATGACGAACACCCAGATAAAGAGACAATGTAAAGAGAATTGGAGCCCAAAAATCCCAAAAAGGGTGAACTTCTTCGGCTGAAGTTGAGGATTCTATAGCCTCAGGTTTTTGTTCGTTATGAGAAAAATTTTTCTTATTCACTTAGAGCAGCTGAAATCTAGAAAGTTTGGAATGACCACAATAAGTGCAGATGAAACTTTTCATTAACCTAGCCATCAAAAGTTCATCAAGGGCTACTTGAAGATGAAAAGTTTTATTTTATCAAGACCTGGGACCAAATCTCGGGCTTGAATCCCACAAGTATTTGAGAAGTTTCAAACACGAGAAATGGACGCTTAATCAACTTTCCATCTGAAGCCAAAGCATCTAAAGCTTCATCATCATTCATAGCCTTTACAGCTGAAGCCCCTAATGTTCGATAGCTAATTCCACTAGTATTAAACAATAATTGTCTATTACCTAATTTTAGAAATGCATGACACAAAGTTTCCTTACTTGGAGGATCTTGAACAATGTCGAACACCCTGTAAGGAATCTGATGAGAATCAAGCCATTTCAAAGCCTTCCTACAAGTTGAGCAACGAGAATAACTGTAAACATCTACCATTGAACTAATCATAATTTTAAAAAGAACTTTGAAATCAAAAATATAATTTTAAGCATACTATTTCTTAGAATTTGATGCGCTAATACAGTCTTTAAGCAAAGGTTCAACTGCTTCAGAATCTCTCCAACCATCAATAACGACTACTCGTCCCTCAAGGCTTTTATAAGTTCGAAAGAACTCTGCTACATCTTCCAACTGATTAGGTGCTATCTGACGAATGCTGCTTATAGAACGTTGTCGAGGGTCTGCAACAGGAACACATAGCAACTTTCCGTCATAAGCGCCAGAATCATGCATATCCAAAACTCCTATAGGACGTGCCTTGATAAGACAACCAGCAAACGTAGGTTCCTGCATGATTACCATTGCATCTAAAGGGGCGCCATCTTCCGCCAAAGTATTTGGGACAAACCCATAATCAAAAGGATATTTGACCGAAGAGTGAAGGACCCTATCCAAGGCCATAATTCCTGCTTCTGCAGAATATTCATACTTATTACAACTACCAGCTGGGATCTCAACCACCAGATTTACTAACCCTGGGGACGGAGATGGGAGTAGAGGCCTGAGATCCATCGCTTCTTTCCAAAACTGTAGGAGTTCTATTTACTCCTCTAGAAGACCTAACGGTCAAAACAGCAGCAATAGGAACTACAACTGTTGCAATAGCAATTGCGAACCCTAGAAAAGCAACTGATGGACCATCCCTGATCATCGGGTCCTCTGATTGGTTTGACAGAGAAGTATCGCTTGGATTGAGAGGAGAGATCCTCTCAATGTTGGGGTAGTCGTTAGAGACAGCAGCTGGTTCAGGATCCATTCAGTGGAGCTTTAAGCGAACCATTCTCAGGGAGGGCCTTAAATGGAACACTTTTAGAGACTTGAGTAACGGGAATCTTCTATAGATGCTATCTATTCTCGCACCTAAATGTAGTTATGCCGCGGGACGATCTAAGTTCTCTCGATGGAAGGAAAGGTCAGAAGGAGTAGCTTTCATTCCTTCTAAATGTGTTCTTATAGTCCTCAACTCTTCAAGAATTGATGTCAAAACTTGCTGAGTTGCAGTTGAAGGTGAATTAAGGATCTCTACTGTGACTTCCTTAATACGAAGAACATCCTTAGCAAAGCGCGCAACTTCATGGGGATGAAATAGCAAAGGATCCTTCTGGTCACTTCTGTATTCAGGGTTTAATTTCCTTGAATTAAAAGGAGGGTTAAGGTTCCTTGTATCAGTATTGCAATAACGATAAACAGATGCTCTTGAACGATTTAGAGATTTCTGAACATCATCAATACCAATAAGGGAATCTGATTGCGACAACGCAACATTAATTTCTTGATTCACGCTAGAAGCAAATGATGCGGCGTCCGAAGCAAAGCCATCAGGTTCCTTAAAGATATCCAACTCTCTGTGCCGCAAATTGGAACCAGACACTAGCAGATGAGAATGGATAAGCCCTTCACGCCCTTGATAGTTATGACAATTTTACAATTGACCCGTGACCAGGGGGTGATATCTTCCGAGATTGTCGATCTGAGGGCTCATGCGGGTTTCCCGCCTAATGCTGGTGACGTTACGGGAAATTCCCGCCGACGCAGAAATCACCTCTCATCAATTACTTCTTAAAGGGGGCTTCATTAGACGTGTTGCCTCTGGTGTTTACGCCTACCTTCCACTTATGTGGAGAGTACTCAAGAAAATCACACGCATAGTCCAGCAAGAAATGGACAGCACCGGTGCTCTTGAGACACTTTTACCTCAACTTCAACCCTCAGAACTCTGGAAGCAAAGCGGAAGATGGGAGGCCTATACAGCAGGAGAAGGCATAATGTTTAATCTTAAAGACAGGCAAAATAGATATTTAGGGTTAGGACCTACCCATGAAGAAGTGATTACCAGCCTAGCAAAAGAACTAATAAATTCTTACCGACAATTACCAGTAACATTATACCAAACTCAAACAAAGTTCCGCGACGAAATCCGACCGCGATTCGGCTTAATGCGTAGCAGAGAATTTATCATGAAAGATGCATATTCTTTCCATGCGAATCAAGAGTGTCTAGATAAAACATATAAATCTATGGACAATGCCTATAGGAATATATTTTCACGCTGTGGGCTAAAGGTTCTTGCTGTTGAAGCAGATAGCGGGGCAATTGGTGGAGTCGCCTCCCAGGAATTTATGGTCACTGCAGAAGCTGGTGAAGACAATATACTTACTAGTCCTGATGGTAAGTATGCAGCAAATCAAGAGAAGGCTGTATCTATTCCTCCAATGGCAAAGCCTTTAGAATTATCAAAAGATTCATTAATAGAAACACCTCTAAATGGTTCTATAAATAGCCTCTGCAAGACTCTTGAAATAGAGGCAAGTCAAGTCGTAAAGGTAATATTAATGCTCGGAAAAATAGAAGGAAAAAAACCACAGCCTATACTAATAAGTTTGAGGGGAGATCAAGAATTAAATGAAGTTAAATTGACTAACGCAATAGCAGACATTTTAAAAGCTGAGGTATTAGATTTGCATAAGATTACTCCAAACCAACTAAAGCTTGAAGGGCTTTCAGAATTACCTTTTGGTGCGATAGGTCCTGATTTAACTAATGATGCATTGAGCAAGGCAAAGACTTGGTCCAGTAGTTTTCTTCGCATAGCAGATAGGACTGCTATTGACTTGCGAACATTTTTATGTGGAGCAAACAAGTTAAACCTTCATCGGATCTGTAATGGATGGGAAGGAATGCCAAAAGACACCATTTCAGCAGACCTTAGAAATTCACAGGCTGGTGATTCCTGTGTTCACGACCCCACTCAGAGGCTTCAAGAAAAGCGTGGCATTGAAGTGGGACATATTTTTCAATTAGGTCGAAAATATTCAGATGCACTTGAAGCAAGATTTACCAACGAAGAGGGAACTTCCGAATCATTCTGGATGGGCTGCTATGGCATAGGTGTCTCAAGACTTGCACAAGCAGCAGTTGAGCAAAATAATGATGAACATGGGATTATATGGCCTATATCAATTGCTCCATTTGAAGTGATTATAGTGATCGCAAATGTACAAGATGAAACCCAGTTAAAGTTAGGTGAGATTCTTTATCAGAGGATGAAAGATTCTAATATAGATGTACTGTTAGATGACAGGAAAGAGAGGGCAGGAGTGAAATTTAAAGATGCAGACCTTCTTGGAGTACCTCTAAGAGTAATTGTCGGCAGAGATGCCAAAGAAGGAAAAATAGAGCTTTTGCGGCGTCTAGACCGGCAGTCAATAGTCATTAATCAACAAGATGCACTCAAAAAAATCATTGCCCAAATTAATGAACTAAAACCACCTGAATTTCAATAGTCACTCTAGAGTTCATTTGAATTGCTCTAGACACATGACAGCGGCCTTGCATCACCTATTCAAACGGTTGATGGGGGCAACCTTGGCTTTCTGCCTTGGCCTCTCTTTATTGCTCACAACATTTGTGAACACCGCGGATGCAAAATCTTCCTCCGTTCTCTCCGGCCAATACCTAGAAGACACACTTTCAGTAACTAATCGCCTAAAAGAGACAATATCCATTCCAGAAGGGACAGAAGGGCTCCAAGAGGCCGAAGACCAAGCAGTCGATCTGATAACTGAGTACATTTCAATCTATAGAGGAAGACCACAAATCAATAGCAGCAACTCTTTCACGACTATGCAAACTGCTCTCAATTCACTAGCAGGCCACTACAAAAACTTCTCTAAACGTCCACTTCCAGAAGGGCTAAAAGAGCGCCTTAATAAAGAACTCACCAAAGCAGAGAATCTGGCAAATCAAAAAGACTAACCTTTTCAATTCAGTTCCAATCATTTCTTTGACGTAGGGCATGGATATCTGCAATTCTGGACGATTGCAGAAAAGCGGCTTCGGGCCGCAGTGTCCTTGGCCAATGTTGTCGTAATAGGTGCCCAATGGGGCGACGAAGGAAAAGGAAAAATCACCGATCTACTTAGTCGCTCCGCAGACGTAGTTGTCCGCTATCAAGGCGGAGTAAATGCTGGGCACACAATCGTAGTTGGTGAAAAAATCCTTAAATTGCACCTAATCCCTTCCGGGATCCTTTACCCAGAAACGATTTGTCTAATTGGATCAGGAACAGTAATTGACCCCAAGGTTATGTTGAGCGAGATGGAGATGCTTGTGGAGAACGGGATTGATCTATCTGGACTTCAACTTGCTTCTACAGCTCACGTAACAATGCCTTATCACCGCCTCCTTGATGAGGCGATGGAAAAGCAGCGAGGAGATCAAAGAATTGGAACAACTGGAAGGGGAATTGGCCCTACATATGCAGACAAGTCCCAAAGAAATGGTATTAGAGTTATAGATCTCCTTGATGAGAAGAGGCTTAGAGAAAGAATTTCTAGGCCTTTAAAAGAAAAGAATGCAGTACTGCAAAAAATTTATGGTCTACCAATACTAGAAGTTGAGACGATTATCGAAGAGTATTTGTCTTATGGAGAGAAGCTCTCAAAACATGTCGTTGAATGCACCAGAACAATCCACAAGGCTGCTAAGAATAGGAAGAATATTCTTTTTGAGGGTGCTCAAGGAACCCTTTTAGATCTTGACCATGGCACCTATCCATTTGTAACTTCATCAAATCCTGTCTCTGGCGGAGCATGCATAGGAGCAGGCGTTGGGCCAACCTTGATTGATCGCGTGATTGGAGTAGCGAAGGCCTACACAACTCGTGTTGGTGAAGGGCCCTTCCCAACTGAATTGCAAGGTGAAATGAACGATCAACTCTGCGAGCGTGGAGGTGAATTTGGCACTACCACGGGCAGAAGAAGAAGGTGTGGATGGTTCGACGGCGTAATTGGGAAATATGCTGTTGAAGTCAATGGGCTTGATTGCCTTGCTATTACAAAGCTTGATGTGCTTGATGAACTCGATGAGATAAAGATTTGCGTTGCTTACCAGTTAGAAGGAAAGAGAATCGACCATTTCCCAAGCAATGCAGAAGATTTCGCCAGATGTGAACCAATCTTTGAAACTCTTCCAGGATGGAAATGCTCTACAGGTGATTGCAGACAGCTGAGCCAGCTTCCACCTGCTGCAATGTCTTATCTTCGTTTTTTAGCAGAGCTTATGGAAGTCCCAATCGCAATAGTCTCTATAGGGGCAAGTCGAGATCAAACGATTGTTGTAGAAGACCCAATTCATGGACCAAAAAGAGCACTTCTAAGCGCCTAGAGATATCTCCTAAAAGCTCGTTGATATTGAATTCAACTTCAAAAACACTCCAAAGAAATAAATGACACATCCCAAGACAGCTTTCACTCCGCCTCTGGATGTAGTCGGCATAGGCAATGCAATTGTTGATGTTGTCATTCAAGTCGAAGAATCTTTTCTTTCTAAGCATGGCCTAGTCAAAGGCAGCATGACCCTCATAGATCAAGCTCAAGCGCAAGAGTTGTACAACCAGTCAGGACCAGGATTTGAAACCTCAGGAGGGTCGGCTGCCAATACGCTGGTAGGGCTTTCCATGCTTGGTGGCAAAGGAGGTTTTATAGGTCGAGTAAGCAATGATCAGCTAGGGGAAAGCTTTATTCATGACATCAGATCAGTTGGCACAATTTATGACACACCAATGGCAAGCCTTGGTCCTAGCACTGCTCGCTGCCTGATACTTGTCACTCCTGATGCTCAGCGAACGATGTGTACTTACTTAGGTGCCTCCGTTCAACTCCAGCCAGAGGATCTTGATCTAACAATTATCAAAAAAGCAAAAGTTTTATATCTAGAGGGTTATCTTTGGGATAACGATGCAGCAAAACGGGCCTTTGTATTTGCAGCAAAGACTTGCAAAGAGTTAGGACGAAAAGTCGCCCTAACTTTATCCGATTCATTCTGTGTAAATAGGCACCGTGAAAGCTTTCTTGAGCTTGTTAATGGTCACATAGATATTCTCTTTGCAAACGAAGCTGAAATAAAGTCTTTATTCCAAACCGAATCCCTTGAAGAATCAATTAAAGAACTAGATAACCATTGTGAGCTTGCAATTATAACCCTAAGTGAGAAAGGATCTATTATCATTTCCAACAAAGAGAGAATCAGTATTCCTGCATACAGCCTTGCTAAGGTCATTGACACCACAGGGGCTGGCGACCTTTATGCCGGCGGGTTTCTATTTGGTTACACCCAAGGCTACTCATTAACGCATTGTGGGAAAATAGGTTCAATTTGTGCGGGCCAAATCGTTACTCAATTAGGTCCTCGTTCTAAAACTTCACTCAAAATGCTAATAGATGATATATAAAACTTATCTTCAAAAAAGATTAAAGAGACCTAACGACATTAGATAACCATTCTTCATAGTCCTTACTAGGATTTGCCATCCAACTTATAATTTCAGGAGTAACATAAGAATGATTATCTTCTATTAACTTACAAAGGTCCTTAAGGAGACCATGCTTTGTTTTAATCAAAAGCTGAATCTCATCACTTTTCTCTAATTGGTCTTTCCACCAATAATGCGATTCAATAGATTTCATGCTTACACAAGCAGCTAATCTATTCTGTAGGATTATCTTTGCGAGTATTTCTGCTCGCTTTCGATCAACTTCCGTGGTCATCACCAAAACCACCCCAAAGGAGTTATCCATTCCAAAAATACTGAAACCTCTATATATTCTCCAACTCTTTGATTAAACCATCAATAGAGGATGCCTTTATCCCAGAATTTGACAAAGTCGGTCGTTTTATTAACCAAAGATCAAGGCACTCTTGCATGCAAATCGATTGCCATGATTCCTGGGTTACCCCACCAGACTCTCTACAAAGTACTGCTGTAATAGACCATCTTTCACATAGTGCTAATTCAATCTTCTTCGAATTATTATAAAAAGGACTACATACAGCGATTTCACTTTCTTTCAAACCACTAGACATTGCAAGTTTCAATCCAATTACAGAGGGCATTACGCGTGCAAAAACCTCTGCACCTGCAACCTTTGCCGATTTAACTGCTTGAGATAAATGCCTTGATCCAATTGCTAGCAATAATCTAGTCCCATGAAGGTTTTTGCTTTCCAGATCAGAAGCTTTATCAATAACAAATGCATCTGCAGAACTCAGCAGATTTCTTTCATATCGAACAAAAGGTTGGCCTATCTCCCTGCATGCCTGCATCAAATCTGAACTAATTACAACAGCAAAAGGGTGAGTAGCATCAACTACCCAATCGAAGCCTTTGTGATGCTTGTAAGCATTTCCAATCAACCCTTTGATATCACTAGTTCCATTTAAAGGACCTACCCAGACAGCCTCCAGTGGCAACTCTGAATATGCTGTTGCCGCCGACTGTGTGACCACACTAACAATGACCCTCCAACCTTGCTTAAGCAGTGCTGCAGCTATAACAGGGCCCTCACCAGTGCCTGCTAACAACCACACATATCTGTAGCCATTCTTCTTAGTGTGCATCAGGATAGGCGTTACTTCACATTAGGGAAATGAATCACTGCTTACTTGAAGTTGAGGTAATAGGGGCCCCTACGATTAGATACACACAAAACAACCAAACCCCAATTGCAGAAATGGAAGTCCAATTTGATGGACTTCGCAGTGATGATGCTCCTGGGAAAATCAAAGTTGTTGGCTGGGGCAATCTTGCACAAGATTTACAAAACCGTATTGAGATTGGACATCGCCTATTGGTCGAAGGTCGCTTAAGAATGAATACTGTCTCTAGAAATGATGGGACCAAAGAAAAAATTGCCGAATTCACACTTTCGAGACTTCACCCCCTATCAAGCATCACAACAGCCACATCAAAAAACAACGCTCAAAACTTACCAAACAAAAAAGAGTCAAATAACCAAACAGACTCGACGGCAATGCAACAAAAAACTACTTTGGATCCGTCCAACGAAGCTATGGACTGGAACACTTCCCCTCTAGTTCCTGATACTGACGACATTCCCTTTTAAACGTGAGCGTTCAAAAGTTGTCACCTTCAAGTCTCTCCGCCGCTTTTGTCAATAGTTGTCCTAATTCTCTTTCCAAAGAAGCAAGCTCTACTTGCAGCTCAGGCCATCGACCACTATCAATTTGCTGAAGCAACCATGCCCGGTCATTATCAAGCTGATCGATTAGCTCTTCAAGATTTTCTAGATGAGGATTAATTCTCGGCATAGGAATTTACTTTTTGTTCCCATCCTGCTCTGCCTGGAGCCAGAATGACATACATGAAAGACCTATTATCTCCCGGCAACCTTATTACTGTTACAGGAGCAGTATTAACTGTTGTTGGCGCCATAGCCTATGGCACCGGAGCTGCCAATCTGAGCGTTCCCACCTTGTTTTATGGCTTCCCAATCTTCATAGCAGGCCTAGCGCTAAAGACTTCAGAACTTCCTCCGGCCAAAAAGGTACCTTCTTCCAAGGACTTGTCTGCTCTTAGAGATTCCGGCCCTATAGAGCTCAAAAAGCTTGTAGGAGATGTAACCAGATGGCGTTATGGACAAAAAGCTCATCTGGAGTCATCCCTTCAGGTCCTGCAACTATGGGATGCCGATAACCCACCCCAACTTATAGAGATTGAAGAATTAGATTCAGAGAAAGGCCTTGGTGTCCGCTTAAGGTTTGAACTTAAAGGAGTACCTCTTAATCGCTGGGAAGAAAAGAAAGATCGTTTAAGCCGTTTCTTTGCTAAAGATTTAGAGGCTGAATTAATTACCCCAAGCGAAGGAGTGCTCGACCTAATGCTCTTGCCTAAACAAAAAAACGAAAACGATAAAACAACAAAAGATGGGATCAACTGAATCCAATAAAGACATTCAAGAAGAGTCCTGCGGTAATTCCTCTGCCACAAGGTCAAATCATGGAATCTCTAGAGTTTCTGTATTAAGCGAAGCCCTGCCGTATATCCAACGTTTTGTAGGTAGGAAAGTTGTAATCAAGTATGGCGGGGCAGCGATGGCACACTCTGAACTTACAGAGGCAGTCTTTCGTGATCTTGCCCTGCTAGCGAGTGTAGGAGTTCAACCGGTGGTGGTTCATGGAGGAGGTCCTGAAATCAATGAATGGCTAAAAAAGCTAGAAATACCAGCAGAATTTCGAAATGGTCTGAGAGTCACAGACTCTCAGACCATGGATGTTGTAGAGATGGTCCTAGTAGGCCGTGTAAACAAACAAATTGTCAATGGTCTGAACAAACTTGAAGCTCCATCCGTTGGGCTGAGTGGTAGTGATGGACGACTAATCGAAGCTCGTCCATGGGGAGATGGAAACCATGGACGTGTAGGTGATGTATCCAGAGTCAATCCTGAGGTACTCGCACCATTACTTGAGAAAGGGTATATCCCTGTTATTTCTAGCGTTGCTGCAGACATTGAAGGGCAGACTTTCAATATCAATGCAGATACTGTCGCTGGAGAACTTGCTGCTTCTTTAGGAGCAGAAAAGCTGATCCTGCTTACCGATACCCCAGGGATTCTTAGAGATTCGAATGACCCTTCAACATTAATCAGACAACTACCTCTCTCCGAAGCTCGACAACTTATCTCAGAAGGAGTAGTAACTGGAGGCATGACTCCAAAAACCGAATGCTGCATCAGGGCATTAGCGCAAGGTGTATCAGCGGCCCATATCATTGACGGCAGAGTTCCCCATGCATTACTTCTAGAAGTGTTCACAGATGTAGGAATTGGAACGATGGTTGTTGGACGAGGGTGAGTAATTCCAATAAATCTCTAGAAATTGCTAAAGAAGCTATTGCCAGGGGTGATTATGGCCAGAGTCTCAAGGTCCTGGAAAAACTAGCCGAAAAAAACCCTCTTCCTGGCATCGAAGGCGCAAAGATAAGAATGCTTATGGTGACAGCCTGGATGGGGCAAGGCCAAGATCAGGCAGCCATAAATACATGCAGACTGCTAACTAAATGCAAAGACAGTGAACTACGTTTACAAGCCAAACAATTACTTTCAGTTCTAGAAGCTCCCTCCTTAGAAAAGCCTACAAATTGGTCAATTACTCTCCCAAAGTTAGATGCTACTACATATAAAAATAACAATTTATCAAGCTCAAATAGCAAAGGAAGGCACATCGAAGAAGAGGTCAAGCTACCTCCCACTGGGCCAACGCAACCCTTAAGGATTGGATTCTCTGCTTTAGTTTGCATAGTTTTAATAGCCCTAACCATTCTTTTAAGTGGTTGCGTACGAATAACTACAGAAATAAACCTACCGAGACCAGATCGAGTGTTTATAAGTTGGGACATTGAAAGTACAACAAAAAGATTGCTTCCATGGCAAAAAAATTTCACAAACAAGCTACTTCTATCTTCTCCGAAGTTAATTCTAACAAGTAATTCTTACGGTCAACAGACTATAACTTCTCCTATAATTCAACCTAAAAAAGCTAATTTACTTCTTAAAAATGCCCTGACTATTGCTTCAGAATCTGGAGGATTTGAGTTAATAGAATCGAACTTTACTATAACAGAAGAAAACCTCTTTATAGGCGTCAAGCAAAATCTAAACTTATCAATTAACTTGAAGCAGATCCCTAGTATACCAGGCTTAGACCTTTCCATAATAATTAAGCCAGCTACATTCAAAGAAGTCGTAAGTTCAACTCCAAATGATATAGAAAAGATGAAAGATTCTCTTGCCTGGAAATTGAAAGTTGGGCAAATCAATGATCTTAATATCAAATCATGGCAATGGAACTCACTGTCAATAGGTTCTATTGTTGTATTAATAATGGTCATAATTACTCTTGCTCTTCAAAGGCTAAGGTTAAAACTTGGCTTCGGGTTCCCAGAGCTTCCTCCTTAATTCAGAGAGAGCTACTGGTTAGGGCTAATTTCATAGTTCAATCGGGTCTGTATCTATTGTCAATGCAACTTCTCTAGGCAATAAATCCCAAAGGGCTGGACCAACTGGGAGAGGGAGAGCGCTGCCTTCAGGACCATGAAGTAACAACTGCCATCGGCTACGACCTGCCACTTTTGGGATCATCGAAGGCGCTGGTCCAACAAGGGACCACCCCCTTGAGTGACAGATAGGTTTTATCTCCTCGGCCAAACATGCGGAAGCAGTAGCAGTTAATGAAGCTGACTCTCCAGAAAGCTTTAAAAGGCATGCGCGGCTATAGGGAACTAAACCAGATTCTTTGCGAAGCTGAGATTCCTTATTCAGAAAGTCCTCATAATTCCCATTAACCAAATGTTTAATAACAGGATGGTCAGGACAATATGTTTGAACAAATAGATGGCCTGGTTGTTCCCCTCTTCCGGTTCGACCAGCAAGTTGCATCAAAATTTGCAATGCATTTTCACCGGCTCTCAAGTCTGGTCGATGTAACAACCCATCTGCTGCCAAAACAGCGGCCAAAGTTACGCGAGGTAAATCCATCCCCTTGGAGAGCATCTGAGTGCCAACCAAAACATCAGCCTCTCCCGCCGCAAACTTTTCGAGTATTCGACGGTGACCATCCCTTCCTCGAGTTGTGTCTCGATCAAAGCGCAAAAACCTAAGGTCTTTCAATTCACTTTCCAGATGTTCCATTACCCGCTGAGTTCCAGCACCAAAGGGTTTAAAAGCACTGGATCCACAATGCCCGCAATAAGGCTCAACATTGCAGCGATAATCACACCAATGACATCTAAGCCAATGCTTTCCATCTCTTGTTTTATGAACAGTTAATGCGACATCACAATTTGGGCATTCAACAACCTCTCCACAACTTCTACAACTCAAGAAACTGTTGTACCCACGTCTTGGGACAAGAACAACTCCTTGGGCTCGGCTCTCAGGCAATTCAGCAAGACGTGATATCAATTGCCTACTAATTAACAATCTATGTCCATCCGCAAATTCCTCCCGCATATCTACTAAGTGAATTGAAGGAAGAGGCCGATCACTAATTCGATTGTTTAATCGTGCAACAGCAATATTTCCTTTGGGAGTTAATGACTTCCAAATAGACAAAGAAGGTGTTGCTGTACCTAACACAACTTTTGCACCTGTCCTTTTAGCTCTCTCCAAAGCAAGGTCCCGTGCGTGATAACACGGCATAGGAGCAGCTTGCTTATAAGAGCTGTCATGTTCTTCATCAACAACAATTAACCCGAGAGGGGCTAGTGGAAAAAATATTGCTGAACGTGTCCCCACTACAACTAAAGGTTCTTCTGCACTGAGACCTCTCCGCCATGAAGAAACCCTTTCACGATCAGAGCAACCACTGTGGTACTCCAAAACTCTTGAGCCAAATCTTTTTATAAATCGATCAACCAATTGAGGGATCAATCCAATCTCAGGTGCCAAGATCAAACAATTTCTTCCTTCCGAGAGTTCTTTTTCAGCCAACTGAAGATATACCTCTGTTTTCCCAGACCCTGTAACGCCCCAAAGCAATATCGCCGATCCTTGCGAACTTGAAAGATAAAGGTCTACAGCTTTTGTCTGTTCAAAGGTAAGTTTGCGTGAAGGCTCTAAAGCACAAAAGACTTCTTTTGATCCACTAATTAGGTTATTGGGCTTTAACAAGCGTTTTTCTCTTCTGGCTAAGCCTCGATCAATCAAACCATTCAACAAACCCTGACTAAAACCTTGAGCATTGAGATCTTTCTGCCACCCCCCCCCCCCCTCTCTGAACTAATGCTTCGCGCAATGCTTCTTGCCTCTTTGAAAGAGTTAGGACCTGATCAGCCATACCTTCCTGCAACTCAATCCAATAAAACTTCCTGAATTCCGACTGAGAAGGCTTCCTCTGTCCTAGCCAACCTGGAGGCAAAGCAGTCTTTAACATTCGAAATGAGCTTGTATGGCAAGAAATCGCAGTATCTTCCAACCACTCTCTCCAGAAAGGGTCAACAGCTGCAGGCTGAATCAAACCCTCTACAGGTCTTAAAGAAACCTTGTTTCGAGCCTGAGCAACCCTGTTGGGCTCATCTTTTGAACAGTAGGGTCTCTTGGTAACTACTAAGCCCTGCATTAGACGTCCGCGAAGTCGGACCAGAACCAAGTCCCCCACATCAACCCCCCAGGGTTTGCTGTCTATATAGGTAAATTCCATACCTTCACGACCTGCCTCCAACCAAACATCGACCTCAAACAAAGAGGAGGATGAACTTTGGACGTTGTCAGTTGCAGAGGTCACA
>QCFS01000023.1 GCA_003278365.1 Prochlorococcus sp. AG-363-M17
TCCCTGTTCCACCTAGTTGATCTTTGTCCCATGCATCTAGGAGTAAGGCATCCATTTCATTTGCAAAAGTCTTGGCAGTAAAGAGGTCTTTTGGACTTTTGATACGAATAGCCTTCCACCATTCAATTTTTGGATAACTTTTTCGAAAATTTTGGCATTCTTCTATTGTTTCATCGCCATGCAGCTGAATCACAGATGGACATCCTTCTCCTTTAAGAGTTCTTTGAATTTCTAAATCACTTGGATTTGCCAAGACTAAAACTCTTTTTAGTCTTGGCTTAATTTTTTCGAGACCAGAGAAAATAGCCCTTTTTTTGATTTGAACTTATAAATCTTGGCGAACTAGGGACCCCTATTACACCAATTGCATCGGCCCCCATCTTGGCGATTGATATAGCCTGTGTAATGTCAGTTATGCCGCAGATTTTTACTGCTGTGGATGTGGGAGACGCCATATTTTAAGGCGATAGTTTTGAAGGTTTTCTAGGATCGGACAGTCAAGAGTTCTTGTATAGCCCTATTGGAGGTGATGGTGACAGAAGGTTGGGAGTTGATGAGGATCAAGGGGATCCCTCTAAGGGTCCATCCAAGTTGGTTTGTGATTCTCTTGCTTTTTACTTGGTCATCGCAGGGGCAAATTGTTAGGGCTGCTGAATCGACATTACCAATTTGGATCAGCTGGAGCCTTGGATTGATAACAGCCTTGTTGTTATTTTTTTCGGTGTTGCTGCATGAGCTTGGACACTCGTTTGTGGCTATTCATGAGGGGGTCAAAGTTCGGAGTATCACACTGTTCCTTTTGGGTGGTGTGGCAACCGTAGAAAAGGAGTGCTCTACTCCCATGGCTTCTCTTAGGGTCGCAGCAGCAGGTCCATTAGTAAGCTTTTTGATTGCTGTTTTTTTGCTCAATGGTATTGATTCGGTCTCTGAAATAAATTGGTATGGCGAACCTCTTCTGGGAAACCTGCTTGGTCAGATTGGTTCTTTGAACTTGGTACTTGCACTTTTTAATTTACTACCAGGCCTTCCTCTTGATGGGGGTTTAATTCTTAAGGCATTGGTATGGAAATTTACTGGGAGTCAACGAAAGGGAGCGCAAGTTGCTGCAAATTCCGGCCGCATGTTATCAATCGCGGCAATTATTTTTGGCATTTGGATCTTCTTAAGAGGTGGCGGTTTAGGAGGTATATGGTTGCTAATGCTTGGTTGGTTTGGCTTGTCTGCATCTAGGTCTCAAAGCCAAATTCTTGCTTTGCAAAAGATTCTGTGTGAATTGAATGTTGGCGATACGAGCATTAGACGTTTACGTGTGCTCGAAGAAGATCAATCTCTTCGGAGTCTTAGTCAATTGCGATTATCTAAAAAGGGAGAAAGTAATGATCCTGAATGGGTCCTGGTTTGTCGTTCTGGACGATGGGTGGGTTACGTCACTGATAAGCCTCTTCAGGAACTCCCAGTGCAACATTGGGACAAGCAATCTTTAGCAGATCATCTCAGGCCTCTAAATGAACTCCCTGCTGTTGGTCAAAAAACTCCTTTATGGAAGGCAGTGCTTGATTTGGAAAAATCTAAGGATGGCAGACTACTTGTTTTTAACTTGGCTGGTTTACCTTCAGGTTTGCTTGATAGGACCAGTATTGGACATGCTGTTTTAAAGAAACTTGGTTTGAATATCCCTTCCCAAATCTTAGAAATCGCTAGATCACAAAATACCTATCCCTTGGGAATAGCACTGCCTAAAGTTGTTGAAGGAATGATTTCTACTGGCTCTGTGAAGTTGAATGATTAATTCATATGAACTAAGAAACTTGCAGCATTTTCTGATAGCTCATTAAGGTCCCTTTTAGTTAACACCTTTTTTTGTAAGCTTGCTTCTCCCAAGCTTGAAAGCCAAGCTTGTTTTAGTGAATTCTCTAATCCAACTCTTGGGATTGACTTAGGAGCGTTTTCAGGAGCTTTTTCATCAAAAAGCTCTTCCCATAGTTCTTTTGGGGGATCTAAGAGTATCTCTCCATGTTGCAGTAGCTGACTGGATTTCCAGAATTGGGCGCTACCTATGCGCTTATTACCTCTTTGATCAATAAGATCTGCCTTGGTCGATTGTGAAAAACAATGTTTGTCTGTTAGATGAGAAATTTCATCGCCAAAGTGTAAGGGCATTCCTAGGTCTTTAAATCCATCTATTAGCCATTTGCAGGCTCTTTGATAGGACTCATGCCTTCTCCTAGGTGCATTTGGCCAAACAAAAGCATATGTGAGGCCTCCCCCGTGTAATACCGCATTGCCTCCGCTAGGTCTTCGGACAATATTTACTCTTCCTTCCTTAGCAAAGGAAGCCCATTTTTGAGGAAAATCGTTCTGATTTCGGCCAAGAGAAAGCCATGGACCATCCCATGTGTAGAAGCGAAGTTTGGGAAATTGATTTTTTTCTTTTATAGATCTTTCAAGCATTAAAACGTCTAATGCCATTTGCTTATGCCCAGGCAGACACAACGAAGGAATGTATTGGCAGATTCCGGGTGGATTTTTGTAATTACTTTCTCTTAGCATTCATTTCGCAGGTGTAATGGAGCAGGTTTCTTCTCTTGGTTGCTACAACAACTGGTTTTAGCAAGACTTGCTTGAATCATTGTTATGACTTGATTTTTTGCGCTATAGGCCGTCAATCTAAATGTCTGTTTTAGTTAAAGGTGTGACAGGCTTTTGCAGAGAATGGCATTTCTTACGTTTTTGAGTGGAGAATAGAGATGTTCATTTGTTTTCATCCATGGACTCAACTATCGACCTTGCTGGCCTTCTACTTGTGGTTGTTTTCCATGCAGGAATTCTTGCATTGAGGTTAGGTATTAGTCTTCAGCGCGCTTGAGTTTTACTTTGTTGGGTCTTGGCAGATGCCCTTCTCTGCGATAAAAGCAGAGCAACTGTTTAATTGCTTTGACTCCTCCCCTGGTTCGAACCAGGACTAGAGATCCGAACAACACTCGAGTTCGTCAACGGATACCTAGCTCTCGCACCTCTTCCGTGAAGAGGATTGACGCTGCAACATTGGCTTCAAAGTTGCAGCTGCAAGAGCAGAAGAGGGAGTTGATCTTCAGCTTGCTAGCACTATCAATGAAATTGGGCTTCTTGGCTCTGATTTCGGTTAGTTTGTTGAAACTCTGTCTTGCTTATCATCAACGCCTTGATAGGCACGGTGAGTTGTCAGTGATTTTGGACTCTGAATCTGAAAGACTAAGTCGCTTTCGGAAACACTTTGATCACTTATTTACCATTGGTGGTGCTCGTCGTTTCCTAGATGAGCAAGATCAATGGATACAACAAGATCGTTTAAGAGTTGTATGGCGGTGATGTGATCCAAAAGTTTTCCAAAGAGCAATCTTCAGGATTTCTTTTCACCTCAATTTATACCCCCTTTTAGATGGCTTCTTTTCAGGCAGCTCCAGGAACAGTTCTTATTACTGGTACTACCTCAGGAGTTGGTCTTTATGCGACAAAGGCGCTTGTAGATCTTGGCTGGAAAGTGATTACTGCAAATAGAAGCCCCTCGAGAGCAGAAGCTGCGGCTAGCAAATTGGGACTTCCTGTAGGTCGTCCAACACAGCTATCGCATTTGTTGATGGACTTGAGTGACCTTGAGAGTGTTCGAGCAGGCGTGGATAATTTGCTTGATTCACTTGAGCATCCTCTGGATGCATTGATTTGCAATGCTGCAGTTTATCTACCGAGGCTGAAGAGACCTCAACGCTCTCCACAAGGTTATGAAATATCTATGGCGACAAATCATTTTGGCCATTTTCTTTTAATACAACTTCTGCTAGACAACCTTCGCAAATCTAGTAGACCACTTTGGGGAGGTTCGTCTTGGGGGGAGGAAGGTGCAAGAGTTGTGATCCTGGGCACAGTTACCGCTAACTATAAAGAACTTGGCGGAAAAATCCCCATTCCAGCACCTGCAGATCTAGGCAATCTGTCAGGTTTTGAACAAGGTTTTAGATCTCCAATTTGTATGGCTAATGGAAAGAAATTTAAACCTGGTAAGGCCTATAAAGATAGTAAATTATGTAATATGATTACAACACAAGAATTACATCGTAGATACAAAGACTCTTCAATTTTGTTTAGTTCTCTCTATCCAGGCTGTGTGGCTAGAACTAAACTTTTTAGGAATACACCAAAGATTTTTCAGGTTCTTTTCCCTTGGTTCCAGAAGTTAATCACAGGAGGTTTTGTTAGTGAGACATTGGCGGGTAAAAGGGTTGCACAAGTTGTGGCCGATCCAGACTTTGCTTTGTCAGGTGTTCATTGGAGTTGGGGAAATCGACAGAAGAAAAACAGGAGGCAATTTTCCCAAGAGTTGTCCAATAGAGTTACTGACCCTAATACTGCTAAGAGGGTTTGGGAATTGTCAATGCAATTAGTCGGACTAGATTGACAGTACTATTTTTATTTAATTCTTAGTCAAATCCAAGTAGGTCAAATATTTCTCTATCCTTAAGAGATTCTGCTTCTAAGGGCTTAACAGACTCTGACAATTTCTTAGCTAGGGATAGATACTCGTTTTGCACTGCTAATACATCTTCTGTTGGCTCCATTTCAAATATTGTGCACTTCTTGAGCCTTGATCGTCGAATTGCATCCACATCTTTGAAGTGCGCCATGGTTTTAAGTCCGGTACGCGCATTGAACTTATCAATTTGATCTGTATCAGCAGAGCGATTAGCAACTACACCTCCTAGCCGAACCTTGTAATTCTTTGCCTTGGCTTGTATAGCTGCAACGATTCGATTCATAGCAAAAATTGAATCAAAATCATTTGCAGTAACTATTAGGCAGTAATTGGCATGTTGTAAGGGGGCAGCAAAGCCACCACAAACTACATCCCCCAGCACATCAAAAATCACAACATCAGTGTCTTCGAGGAGATGATGCTCTTTTAATAGCTTCACTGTTTGCCCTGTGACATAACCACCACAGCCTGTTCCTGCTGGAGGTCCTCCACTCTCTACACATTGAACACCATTAAAGCCTTCGAACATAAAGTCTTGAGGCCTTAACTCCTCGCTATGAAAATCAACCTCTTCAAGAATGTCTATAACAGTAGGCACCATTTTATGAGTGAGAGTAAAGGTGCTGTCGTGCTTAGGGTCGCAACCTATTTGCAGAACCTTTTTCCCAAGCTTTGAAAAGGCAGCAGATAAATTGGAAGAAGTTGTTGATTTCCCAATACCTCCTTTTCCATAAACAGCTATTACAAGGGCACCCTGGTCTATTTGAACAGAAGGGTCTTGCTGAACTTGAACACTGCCTTGTCCATCAGCTGGACGGTTTAGGGTTGTAGTCATTAAATGATCTTCAATGTCTAGATCTTTTTATATTTAAGATGGAAAAAAGGCGACTGTGTAATAGTTGCTGAATTTTTAAACATTGAGTATTTATTTGTGCGTTCTTTTGCACATCTATCTACTAAAGAATGGGATCTTTAGGTGTATCTACTCAAGCCAAAGAGGGAATTTGGGTCTAGGCCTTGTAATGTGCTTTTGCGTCGTAGAGAGTCTCGCTATCGATGTTTCTGCAGCCAGCTTGCCGAGCATATTTTTCAGTATTCCTTCTTACCTTCCCTCTTACAAAGAAAGGGATCTTCGATAGAGCTTCTTTCCCTTCTGAGGTCCAAACGGGTGAACCTGTTTCTTCAGGGGCTGAGAATTTAGACTGTTCTTGTTGGATTGTTGTCGAAAATTCCTCTTTGGCTTCTTGTCCACCTAAATGACCAAGGTGGCTTTGATGCCCATCAACAAACTCAAAGTCATGCCGGAACATACCAATAAGATGTTCTTCGAGACCCATCATGAGTGGGTGAACCCATGCATCGAAAATCACATTGGCACCTTCCCAGCCCATTTGAGGGCTATACCTTGCAGGAACATCTTGTACATGCATTGGTGTACTAATGACTGCGCATGGTATGCCAAGTCGCTTGGCGCTATGCCTTTCCATTTGTGTTCCTAAAACTAGTTCTGGTGCAGCTTCTTCAATTGCAGCTTCTACTTCTAGGTAGTCATTGGTTATAAGTGCTTCTAGGCCCATTGCTTTTGCTGCTGCTCTGACTGGTCTTGCCATCTCACGGCTATAGGTGCCTAAACCAACTACTTCAAACCCCAATTCTTGTTTTGCGATTCTTGATGCTGCTATTGCATGAGTCCCATCGCCAAATATGAAAACCCTTTTTCCTGTTAAGTAATTGGAATCAACGGACTTTGAGTACCAAGTTAGTTTTGATTGATCTATTAAGGGTTCTTTTGGGTTTGGGATCTGCAAGATCTCATTTAGTTCTTTTAAAAAATCTTGAGTAGCGCCAACCCCTATTGGAACTGTTCGAGTAAAGGGCATGCCAAAGTTTCGTTCAAGCCAGACGCATGCAGATTCAGCAATTTCTGGGTAGAGACATATGTTCAGATCTGCAGTTGGGATCTTTATTAGATCAGCAGTTGTTGCTCCAAGAGGTGCAATGACGTTGACATCTATTCCATTGTCATTAAGCAGCTTTTTGATTTCCAGAATGTCATCTCGGCATCTAAAACCTAGTAATGATGGACCTAAAAGATTAACTTTGGGCTTCCTGTTCTGTTCCTTCCATTTTGTGGAGTCATGCTCGGAGGATGAAGGCGTTACATGTTCCTTGAGAAGGCCTCTTAGAAGTTGATAGAAGGTTTCTGCTGCACCCCAGTTCTCTTTTTTACTATATGCAGGAAGTTCTAAACTCACTATTGGGAGATTTAATCCCATTCCAGACGCAAGGGAACCAGGCTGATCTTGTATTAATTCAGCTGTGCAGCTCTCACCAACTAGTAGTGCCTGTGGCTTGAAACGATCGACTGCTTCCCGAATATGTCCTTTAACTAGTTCTGCCGTGTCGCCTCCAAGATCTCTTGCTTGAAAGGTTGTGTAAGTAACAGGAGGTCTTTTCCCCCTTCTCTCGATCATTGTAAATAACAAGTCTGCATAAGTATCACCTTGAGGAGCATGAAGAAGATAGTGAACCCCTTCCATAGAAGATGCAATTCTCATTGCACCCACATGGGGTGGTCCTTCGTATGTCCAAAGAGTTAGTTCCATTTGTTTAGTTAAACCTGTGCGAGGGACTTGTTGTTTAGAAGTTCGTGTCTGTGAAGAGGTCTAGCAAAAAGTTCTGCTAGGTCTGCTGCTTGATCAATCCCGTGGATTGCACTGAAAACCATTTCTATTGACCATTTTGTGGAAATCCCTTCAGCCTCTAATGGATTAGCTAGGCCCATTCCACATACAACTAGATCTGGTTCTGCTTGTTTGACTCTGTCTAGTTGCTTCTCGACATGCTGGCCTTCCACAAGACGCACATTTTCCGGAAGCAGCTCAAGCTCTGGTTCCATTAGGGCTCTATTTAAGTATGGTGTCCCAATCTCAATCAGTTCCATTCCACATTCACGAGAGAGAAAACGTGCCAGAGGAATTTCTAGTTGGGATTCAGGAAGAAGGAAGACTTTTTTCCCAGATAGCTGTGCCTTATAGGGTTGCAAAGCTTTCTCAGCTCTTTTTAGTAAAGGATCTAGGGTTGCTTTAATTAAATCCTCATTAATTTTAAAGGCTTTGGCGGCTTCTTCCATCCAAAGTTTGCTCCCTTCTGCTCCGAGTGGGAAAGGAGCTTTAATAAGTTCCGCACCTTTATCTTGTAGGAGTCGAGCAGTGTTCCCAAGATATGGTTGAGCGAGAAGAACTTTTGTTCCAGGTCCAATTGGAGGAAGATCGGTCGACTTTCTTGGGGGAAGACTATTGACCTTGTCGATTCCTAATCTTTGAAAGAGAGTTGTTAGCCGATCTTCTATGGCATTAGCGAGAGTTCCTACAATTAGCAACTGCTCCTCATTATTCTGACTTCGAGGCATCAGTGGCACTAAAGCGCTAAGGGCCCCGTCTTCTCCTTGCGTAAAGGTTGTCTCAATTCCACTTCCTGAATAATTAAGTACACGTACTCTGCCTTCGTAAGCAAGGGTCAATCGTTCCGCAACCCTTGCTAGATCTAGCTTTATTACCTCACTTGGGCATGACCCTACTAGGAATAAAGTCTTTATTTCTGGTCGTCTATTAATCAAGTCTTTGACTACTCGATCTAATTCTTCATGAGCATCTGCCAGGCCAGCTAGATCTTTTTCCTCAAGGATTGCAGTTCCAAACCTTGGCTCTGCAAAGATCATTACTCCAGCGGCACTCTGAATAAGATGAGCACAGGTTCTGGAACCGACAACTAGGAAGAAGGCATCAGGCATCCTTCTGTGGAGCCATACAATTGAAGTCAATCCGCAGAAAACTTCTCTGGGACCGCTTTCTTTTAGAAGCGTTTTAACGCTCATGACTAGCTGGTGATCTTTATTTAACTTGCTTGTATTGATAGCAATTAATCCTTTCCAACGGAAACTCTTTGGGATTGAGCCCTTTTTTGTTGCTGAGATGTAGTAATTTTCAGGTAATTTGTTTTGTAATTCGAACAATCTATAACTTTCGGCTGTCGCTTACGCTGAATTTCTATTCATCAGCTCAACCAAATCCAATAAGGTTTTGGATAGAGGCCTATTTCATTTATGCGGAAGTATTTTGGTCGTTAACGAATGGGACCTAACTGTTTAGGGGGGGATAAAAAGTCTTTAGAAATTTTTTCAACGATATTGCCAGGTTTTTAACGTTAGTTCCTCCAGTATGAGTTTTCTTTTTCCGAACGAGAAACCCTCCATACATTTCTGCTCACTCTTTTTGCAATCAGCCCACCTCTTACTGTTTCCGCTGAGCCTGGCCTTGCTCCTAGTAAGTGTGTTACTTCAGCCGTGCTTAAAGGGGCTCCTGTTTCTATAGCCAAAGCTGTTAGTTCAAGTCTTTGTCTTAAAGAAAGAAGATCGGCCTTCCCTCCATCTTCTGCTTCAGTCCAACTCCACCCTGACACACCCTCTCGAGATATTTTCTGCATTAGTCCGAGGCCTATTAAACCTAATGCCTGTTCGGCTTTCAATTCGCTAGAAAGAGTGCTTTCATCCTTTGGAGTAGACATTCTTTTTACTAGTAGTTGTACTTGACGGTATCGGCTTGTTTGAAGGTTGCAAGAGCTATAGCAATTTGTATTTTGTTTTTATTTGCCCCTCTTTCTAGTAGTATCCGCGCCATGAGCAGTTTCGCCAGCTTAGATATTCGGGAGCGGCGACACTCAGGTAGTGCGCTGGTTACCGGCAGTGAGGTTCAACCCCAGAGTTCTGGGGCTAGTTGTGTAATTACTACTGATTCTGAGAGCCCCCGTCTAGCACGTCAAAATAGTCATGTTCAGCAAATAGAACTGCGGACATATGTCTTTTTAGATTCATTGCAGCCTCAGCTTGCGGCCTATATGGGTACTGTGAGTCAAGGGTTCCTTCCGATCCCTGGAGATGCATGCCTTTGGATGGAGGTTTCTCCTGGGATGGCAGTCCATAGAGTTACTGATATTGCACTGAAAGCGAGTAATGTTCGTCTCGGACAGATGATCGTTGAGAGGGCTTTTGGATCATTAGCCCTTTATCACCGAGATCAAAGCACGGTTTTGCATTCTGGGGATGTAGTCCTTGACGCTATTGGAAGTTCTATAGATAGACGTACTAAACCTGATGTGAGTTGGACAGAAGTTATTCGAGCGATTACTCCAGATCATGCAGTTTTAATTAATCGCCAGAATAGAAGAGGATCAATGATTCAATCTGGAATGAGTATGTTCATTCTTGAAACAGAACCTGCCGGATATGTTCTTTTTGCTGCAAATGAAGCAGAAAAGGCATCCAATATCACAGTAGTAGATGTAAAAGGCGTTGGTGCATTTGGCCGACTTACCCTTGCGGGTAAAGAGGGAGATGTTGAAGAGGCCGCTGCCGCAGCCATGAGAGCTATCGATCAGATTAATTAAGGAATACAATATCAATCATTCAATAAATCGAATTCCTTTAGTAGATGTGGTGCAATTCCACGTGCTGCTTTGCCTCGACTTCCTAGTCTCGATAACTGCTCTTGACTTAACTCTCCGTAGGAACAGTTAGCTTCTCGAACCCAGAAAATAGATTCGAATTCACCACCTTTGTAGGCAGGCTCTTTAAGTAGTTCACCCCAACAGATCCCTTCTGCATTTTTGATGATGGTTCCTTTTCTATCACATAGGACCATCACGCTATGAAATCTTGCGCTTCTATAGGGATTGCCTTGCAGAGAATCAAGAATTTTCTTGATTTTTTTCTCATTATTCTCTTCAAATCTCGCTGAGTAGATACCAGGAGCACCGTTTAGAGCATCAACTTCAAGCCCAGAGTCATCAGCAATAGTCCAGTTTTGAGTAATCTCTGCAGCTGCACGAGCTTTAAGAATGGCGTTTTCTAGATAGCTAGCACCAGTCTCTTCGACATTTAGATCACTAGGTTGTATCCCTACCTCAAGGGGCAATGGCCCAAGCATTGCCTTGATCTCTGCAACTTTTTTAGGGTTGCCACTAGCAATGGTGAGTAGTGGCCTAGTCAAAACGAATAATTCGAGTAGATGAACATTCTGCTCTGTTAAGAGGGGTTTAAATATCTCTAATTGAATTTAGGGAGACAGGATTGGCTGAACATTCCACCCTCGGCGATAGCTAGGGACCTGTCTCGACAGACAAAAATACTCATCCCAAGGAAGTTAAACAATCAAATGTCATCAAGCCCTAACGCAGTTGACCACAGCTGTTTTTAACTTTTTTAACTTCTTTGATAAGTTTAGCTTATCCAATACTACAAGAACTTTGATCGGGTTTTTGGTCAAATTCCCTTGACTTATGGCTAGGTCTCGGAGCATTGTCCTTAGCGAACATTCCACCCTTTACTGAGTTAGGCAATGGCTAACGAAACAATGGGCATCGCTCTCGGCATGATCGAGACCCGCGGCCTAGTACCTGCAATCGAAGCTGCTGACGCCATGACCAAGGCTGCTGAAGTACGCCTAATTGGTCGTGAGTTTGTTGGTGGCGGTTATGTAACCGTTTTAGTTCGTGGAGAAACTGGAGCTGTTAACGCTGCTGTTCGCGCTGGAGCAGACGCTTGCGAGCGAGTTGGTGATGGACTTGTGGCTGCTCACATCATTGCGCGTCCTCATCGCGAAGTTGAGCCAGCTCTAGGTAACGGCAACTTCCTTGGTCAAAAGGACTGAGACATTTGTTGATCCTTTGATGAGGATCTAAATCACCTCAAACCTCTATACCGACTTAAAGGAGTTATCTAATGAGCAAGAAGTATGACGCTGGGGTCAAGGAGTACAGAGACACCTACTGGACTCCCGAATATGTCCCCCTCGATACAGATCTCTTGGCGTGTTTCAAATGCACTGGTCAAGAAGGTGTTCCCAGAGAGGAAGTTGCTGCTGCTGTAGCTGCTGAATCTTCCACAGGTACTTGGTCCACTGTGTGGTCTGAGCTGCTAACCGACCTTGAGTTTTATAAGGGTCGTTGCTATCGCATTGAGGATGTCCCTGGAGACAAGGAATCTTTTTATGCATTTATTGCCTACCCTCTAGATCTTTTTGAGGAAGGCTCTATTACTAACGTGCTGACTTCTTTGGTCGGTAACGTTTTTGGCTTCAAGGCACTGCGCCATCTTCGACTTGAAGATATTCGCTTCCCAATGGCATTTATTAAGACCTGCGGAGGTCCTCCTAATGGAATTGTCGTTGAGCGAGACCGTTTAAATAAGTACGGCAGACCTTTGCTTGGTTGCACCATTAAGCCAAAACTTGGCCTTTCTGGTAAAAACTATGGCCGTGTTGTTTATGAATGTCTTCGTGGTGGTTTAGACCTCACAAAGGATGATGAGAACATTAACTCTCAACCTTTCCAGCGTTGGCGCGAGCGTTTTGAGTTCGTTGCTGAAGCAGTAAAGCTTGCGCAGCAAGAAACTGGAGAGGTTAAAGGTCACTACCTTAATTGCACTGCTACAACTCCTGAAGAGATGTATGAGCGTGCTGAGTTCGCTAAGGAGCTCGACATGCCTATCATCATGCATGACTACATCACTGGTGGATTCACAGCTAATACTGGTTTAGCAAACTGGTGCCGTAAGAACGGAATGCTGCTTCACATTCACCGTGCAATGCACGCTGTGATTGACCGTCATCCAAAGCATGGTATCCATTTCAGAGTCCTTGCTAAATGCTTACGACTCTCTGGTGGAGACCAACTTCATACAGGAACAGTAGTTGGAAAGCTAGAAGGTGATCGTCAGACCACCCTTGGCTATATCGACAATCTTCGTGAGTCCTTCGTTCCAGAAGATCGCACTCGTGGCAACTTCTTTGATCAAGATTGGGGCTCTATGCCTGGAGTATTCGCTGTTGCCTCTGGTGGTATCCATGTTTGGCATATGCCAGCTTTGCTCGCGATTTTTGGTGACGACTCTTGTCTTCAGTTTGGTGGTGGTACTCATGGACACCCATGGGGCTCTGCTGCTGGTGCGGCTGCTAACCGCGTAGCTCTAGAAGCTTGCGTTAAAGCCCGTAATGCAGGTCGTGAGATCGAGAAGGAAAGTCGCGACATCCTTATGGAAGCGGCTAAGCATAGTCCTGAACTTGCTATTGCACTTGAGACCTGGAAAGAGATCAAGTTCGAATTCGACACAGTCGACAAGCTAGACGTTCAGCAGTAAGTAGCTACTAGTAGGAGGCTTTTGCCTCCTCAAGCTTCTTTCTTAATCAAGTTGCCGATTCAATTAATCGGTTTTTATACACACAATCCCAGGTTCACCATGCCTTTCCAGAGCACAGTTGGTGACTATCAAACAGTTGCCACCCTGGAAACCTTCGGCTTTTTACCGCCGATGACCCAGGACGAAATTTACGATCAAATTGCTTACATCATTGCTCAGGGTTGGAGCCCTGTCATTGAGCACGTTCATCCAACTGGTTCCATGCAGACTTACTGGTCTTATTGGAAGCTACCATTCTTTGGTGAGAAGGATCTGAATGTAGTCGTTAGCGAGCTTGAGGCTTGCCATCGTGCTTACCCCGATCACCATGTTCGAATGGTTGGTTACGACGCTTATACCCAAAGCCAGGGAACTGCGTTCGTTGTATTTGAAGGTCGCTAAGTAATTACCTTCCTTTTACTTGCATAGCCTCGAATTATTGTTCGAGGCTAGTGCTTCTTTTCTTAAGGAGTTTTCTCCTTCTCTAATTAAGACGTTTCTTTTGGGCGGACATGGCAAAACAATCAAGTCGAGAACTGGCACTTAAGCGACGGAAGTCACTAAGTGAAACAGGGAAAAAATCCTCTTCTATGAGTGGTGCCGTAAGCAGTCGCGTTCGAACATCTGCTGATGCACGTGTCACAAGAACAAATAAAGCTTTTGTTAAGTCGTCAAATACGCAATCAGCCCCTAAAAAGTCTTACTCCAAAACCTCTTTATCTTCCCCATCTCCATCTGTCTCAAGGCATGTTAAGCCTGTAAGTCATCCAAGCCGTGAGCTTGTTTTGGCACGTCGTGAGGCACTGTCTAGAAGGGGTAAATCTGCAGATACAAGTAAAGATCGAACACGTGTAGATGTAAAAAAAGATACCTCTAGCTCGGTTAGTACAGCTTTGAAAAACAATGAATCAAATGCACAAGCTTCTGATCAGAAAACCCAGAGCATATCAGGTTCTAAAGATTCTTTGAATGAATCTAATAGGGCTCCAAGGTTAAATTCTAGAAGTAGTGAACGTCGTACGACTACTAAACGTCGCGCCATCCAAAATACTAGCCGTGCTCTTGTCCTCGCAAGACGTGAGGCACAATCAAAACATGGAAAGAAAGCTGGCAAGCAGCCCACTTCTGCGGCTTCAGTTGCTCGTCAAGGGGACCCTGATCTTACTAGTCGTGAACTCTCACAGAGAGTCCGTGAACTTCGTAGCAAAAGTGGTGCCACTGGTAAACAACGCTCTTCTGTCACTCGTCCTTGTGGACCTAATAGAAAGGGCTCTAAACAATCAGCAGAAGGAGCGGTTGATGCTCATTGGAAGGTAGCAGCTAGTGAAACTATTTCTGGGCAGATTGTCACTGGAACTCAAGCTAATAGGTCTGTTAAAACAACTGGTAATGAAGCTAGTACCTGTCGTTCAATTACAGGTACCCAATACTTAGGCTCAGAAGTTTTCGATACCTTTTGTGGGTCAGCTCCAGTTCCTAGTCAACCTTCAAAAGTTGCTGTAACAAATACAACACATGGCAATCTAGTTACAGGTAATGAAGTTGGCCGTTCAGGGAAGGTTACAGGGAATGAGCCAGGAACTTGTAAAAATCTGACGGGAACAGAATACATTTCAGCTAATCAAGCTAGTTCTTTCTGTGGAGAGGTTCAATCTTCTCCGCGCAAAGTCGGACAGAGCCTCACTCTTGAGGGGAGAAAAGTGAGTGGAGTTATGGTTGGTCGTTCTTCGAATGTCACAGGAGATGAGGCTGGATCAAATAAGGGACTTACTGGAGATCAGTATTTAGGTTCTGATCCACTACCTGAAGGAAGACCAGCTGAAAAAGTTGGATCTTTCCATACTCTTCGTGGAGCAGGTGTAACAGGTACAAGTGTTGCCCGCTCAGAGTTTGTTACAGGCAATGAGCCTGGGAGTTGTAAGCGTGTAACTGGTGATGAATATGTGGGCCCACAGCAGTATCAATCTTTTTGTGGGGGCAGGCCTCAACCAGAGGCTGCGAAAGTCGGCATAAGCCTTACCAATAAGTCTCAAGCTGTTAGTGGGACTTTGACAGGACGTTCAAATCTTGTCACTGGCGATGAGCCTGGGTCTTGCAAGGCAGTAACAGGTACTCCATATGCAGGCATAGAACAAGCTAGTGAATGGTGTAATGGTCAGAACCTTGATGAGATCCAACAGCGCACCCCAAAACAATTAGGAACCCCTGGTCATCGCATGACTGGTCTTCAACCAGGTATTGGTGGTGTCATGACAGGGGCACATAAGGGCGCATGTGAGCCTTTAACAGGTACACCTTATGTAGGTGAAGACCAACTTGTTCAAGCATGTGGTTCAAACGCTCCTTCTGGGAGTGATGATTATCAGAAGTCAGATAGTGGTTTTGGAACTAAATTTAGTGTTAAGTCTCCAGCTAGAGCGGCTCAAGATGCGCGTGAACAGCAATCTGGTGTAACTGGAACAAGTTATGAAAATGGTTCTAATATCACTGGCCCATTTGGTATGGCTCCAGAAAAGGTAACTGGTACAGAGCAGTTTCGTTTTGATCGAAAACAGCGTGAATTCAACCCTTCACTTCAGAAAGAATTAGTAAAGACTGAAGATGGAGCACGTCCTGTTTCGCGTATTACAGGTGAAGGACAATCAGCAGGGTTAAACATCACAGGCGATGATTGGGCAAGAGGTGAACAGGTTACTGGCACGGAAGGAGCTTCTGCCCGTCGAAGAAATCCCACTCGCCCAGGCCCTATGAATGCGATGCCTTCTAATGAAGAAAAAAGAAATGAGAAAATTACAGAACCAGCTTTTCTCATCACAGGATCAAGCGGAAACACCAGAGATGGCCAACTTGTTACTTTTTCGGGTGGTGCAAGGGGTTGACTAATTGATGGCCTATCGCAACCTGGCCAAAACCTCTAAACGCTTCACTGGGCCTACTGCTCCCAGGAAGCGCTATGTCTCTGCGCAAGAGGCAGAATTTTCACTCGAGAAAAATTTATCTTTCGACCAATCTCGAGATGCTCATCCATTAACCAACCTTTCTTCAAATAAACATCTCAAGTCATATGAAGTTGAAGTAAAGGGAATGTTTGATCGGATTGTTCCGACTCTTCAAAAGGTTTCGGAGCTTCAGAATCAACAGGAATTTGTATCTAAAGCTCAAGACCTAGTCCGATCTCAACTTGGGTTTGATTTGCCTATCAATATTTTAGAGAAGGCTTGGGTAAGACCTGTAGATATGAGGGCATTGTTTGCATGGTGTGTTTTTTATGCCCATAAAACATCTAGTGATCGCTTCTTTGAATCTGATCCTTTACAAGGCTCTGAAAAAAGCCAAGAAGCCAAAGACTTCCAGTCTTTTTTATCAGATTGTGGCTTTCACTTGTTAGACGTAACTCCATGCGCAGATGGACGCCTAGCACATTCGATAGCTTATGTTTTAAGGATTCCGTTTAGTGCTGTTCGTCGTCGATCTCATGCAGGGGCACTTTTTGATATCGAAAATACTGTTAACCGTTGGGTGAAGACTGAGCATCGTAGATATCGAGAAGGCTTGCCAAATTTGGCTCAAACTCCGACCCGGTATTTAAAGATTGTTGTCTATCACTTCAGTTCTATTGATCCCTCACATCAAGGATGCGCTGCTCATGGAAGCGATGATTCACTTGCAGCTCAAGCAGGTCTTAAACGCCTACTTGATTTCCGTAAATCAATCGAGAACAGTTTTTGTTGTGGAGCCTCGGTAGACCTTCTCCTTATAGGACTTGATACGGACACCGATGCAATTCGAGTTCATGTACCTTCTGATGACAGTCAAATTGATCTTGATAATTGGCTGTCTGCCTTAGATCTTTATGAAGAGACCAAATCATTTTCAGCGGATAATGCAATGAACAGAATTTCGGAAAAAGTCCAATCGAATGCCCCTTCCAAGCCTGATAAAGGGATGGTGAAATTTATTACACGCCTATTGGCTAATAATATTTCTCAGATTGATTATGTAAGAGGGCTTCATAATGGCCCCTATCCTGACTCTGGCCATGCTGAAAGATTCATTGGTGTAGGCATTGGATTTAAAGAGGTTCATTTGAGAAACCTTACTTATTTCTCCCATCTAGATACTGTCGAAGAGGGGGCACCTGATTTAGATGTTGGAGTAAAAATCTTCAAAGGATTAAATGTCTCAAGAGATCTTCCAGTCCCTGTTGTTATTCGCTTTGATTATTCAGGTAAAGTTCCTGGTGCTAGAGAAAGGGCAATAGCTGATTGTCGTCGTGTAGATGAGGCCATTGCTTTGCGATATCGGGATTTAGTAGCCGATGGACTACTCCACACTTTTCTAACTATTCGAGATCGAGATCAAACGGCCCCTGCAGAAGTTGTAGGGTCCTCTATCGATCCTTCACCTCAGGAGGTTCACTGACATGTTGATTTGCAAAGTTCTAAAGCCACTTGTTTCTACCAATAGAATTCCAGGCCTTGAGCATAAACATCTTCAGGTAGTACTGGATGGCAGTTCAAAAAAGGTTGCTGTTGATGCAGTTGGCTGTAAGCCAGATGACTGGGTCATATGCGTTGGAAGTTCTGCTGCTAGAGAAGCCGCAGGAAGCAAGTCTTATCCAAGTGACCTAACAATTATTGGGATTATTGATTATTGGGATCCTGAGTCACCTAAAGGGAGCTCTAGCTAATGGAAATAATGCAAGTTGTTGGTCGAATGGTTTGTACACAACGAGTCCCTGGATTGAACCATATGGATCTACGCATACTTCGTAACAACAGTGGTAAGAAGCTTGTAGCTGTTGACCCTGTTGGAGCAAGAGAGGGGAACTGGGTTTTCACTTCAAGTGGATCGGCAGCAAGATTTGCCTGCCCTGATCCAAGTACTCAAACAGATTTGACTATTGATGGGATTATAGATTTTTGGCTGCCAGATGGATGACTCCGGTTGATCTGCTCTTCTTTTGCTTTTCAGTCCTTTAATTAAATGTCCAGCTCATCCTCTAATGCATCTGACCAAACAGTTGATGTCTCTCCCATAACTGCCAAAGGAAATGCTTCTTTAAGTACTAAAAAAAATCAAGGTAAAAGTAGTCGAGGTAGCACCTTGTCAAAAGGAAGTAATTCAAGTTCTAAGTCAAGTTCTAAGTCAAGTTCAAGCAGCCAGTCTTATCAACAAACGCGCTCAGTCAGAGGTGGCGGCTCACATGGTGCTAGTAGTTCATCTTCGAAATCCTTTTTTGACTCCATTAATGGAATTGCTTTGGGAATGATCGAAACTCGGGGAATGGTTCCAGCAATTGAGGCTGCTGATGCAATGACAAAAGCTGCGGAGGTGAGTCTTATTGCAAGGGAATATGTTGGAGGTGGTTATGTCACGGTTATGGTCAGAGGAGAAACGGGTGCTGTTAATGCTTCCGTTCGAGCTGGAGCTGATGCTTGCGAGCGAGTTGGTGATGGACTTGTGGCTGCGCATATCATTGCGCGCCCTGATGCTGAGATTGAACCTGTATTGAAAACCACATCTGCAAGACGCTTGTAAGTATTTAAGGCTGCCTTTTTAGTTACTTCTTGTGTATAGCCTTAAGTTCTTGAAGCTCATGCTTTAGGTTTTTATTTGTATCCAAAAGATCTTATATGCAAAATTGGGAAAAACGTAAGCGGCCTATCCGTCTTGAAAGACGATTTGAGTTTGCCAGTTATGAATTAACTAGAGATTTTTTAGATCGCTTAGGCGATCTAAGTGAATCGATTAAGAGGTATCCGGACATTAGTTTTGGCAAGCTTTATGTAAACATTACTCTACGTCCAGAGGCTGAAGAAGAGTCTGCTGAATTGACAGTCGAAGATTATGATTTTGCTTCAAAGATTGAAGCACTTTTCTCATAACTAATTGCTTCTAATGATTAGATTTTAGGAATCATGGGTTTTACTCTTGCGATTTCTTGTAACTAAATCATTAAATCTGATGAAAGGTAATTTAATTGATTAGGGGGTTTCTTTTTTTGCTTCTTCTTCCAGATCTCGTTTAATTAGAACCATTAGGTACGAGGGTGCCTTGTAGCGCCCTGGAAGACATCTGTTAAGGGTTTCGAGATGCCCCCAGCAGACAGTGCGTTGGATCTCCTTTGTGCTCCGACCTTCTTGCAATAAGCGCCTCAAGGCTTTGCAGTAGAGGGGGTAGCCAGCCTCGAGCTCTCCAATGGTCAGCTTGGCTACGGCCATAATTCGTCCCAGGGTAAGACTTAATTTAGACAATCACCAGCCCCTACGTCTTCAAGGGGTTGATTTAATGTAGGCCCGCAGTTGATAACTGATTGCTATCAAAGGGTTTTGCAGAATTGTTTTTTTACTTCTCCTTGCTTTATTGGAGTAATGCAATGCAATCGATTTCCACTTGAGCACCTTTTGGTAATGCGGCGACTTCAACACAGGCACGCGCAGGGCTCACTTGCTGCCCAAAGATCTCACCGTAAATTAAATTAACCCTTTGAAAATCTTTTAGATCTACTAAGTAAATAGTTGTTTTTACCACCTGACTTGGATTTGTGCCTGCTGCCTTAAGCACTTCAAGGAGGTTCCTTAATACTTGATGAGTTTCAGCTTCGATATCTCCTTTCCCAACCATTTCTCCTTTTTGTGGATCAAGTGCAATTTGCCCTGAACAGAAGAGCCACCCTCCAGCAGTTACAGCTTGGTTGTAGGGACCTACTGGAGCAGGGGCTTTGTCAGTCGAGACAGCCTTCTTTAAGGTTGAATGCATTTTGTTTTGGATTAACCCGATTCATCATCGCCCTAAGAAGAGAAAATGTGGCAAAAATCAATTCTTCTTAGAGTTCATCGTTCTACAAATACTTTTTAAGATCTCCATTTGTCTTTGTGCTCTCGAAGCTTTTTAAGCTCTTGAATGTTTTGTGCTCGAAGAAATAAATTTGTCTTTTTTTCTATTGAAATTTTACTTGGCAGGCTTAGTTCGCCGTTTGATCGAAGCTTGGAGACCTCCTTGTATCGTTCAATTAGCTCAATGTTGTTTGGGTAGAGGGAGATTGCCCAGCTAAGATTATCTTTAGTGTATTCATGCGCACAATAAACTCGAGTTTCTTCAGGGAGAGATGCAAGCTTTTTCAGAGAGTTGTACATATCTTTTGGAGAGCCTTCAAAAATTCTTCCGCATCCAGCGCTAAAGAGAGTATCTCCACAAAATAAAGCTGGTGGCTCTCCGCAGCTTTCGTTGGCTGGAAGAAAAAAAGCCAAATGATTTTTTGTGTGTCCTTTAACTCCTATAACCTTGACCTCTCTACCCATTAATGAGACCACATCCTCATCATTTACAGAAATTGTTTGGAAAGGAATTCTCTCAATATCTTCAGAGGACGCAATTACTTCCGCTTCAGGCCATCGTTTTAATAAAGCCTTTGTTCCGCCAATGTGATCTGAATGATGATGAGTCTGAAGAATTGCAATAAGTTGAAATTCATTCTCAATTAGCAACTCTTCTACAGGCTTGCTTAATGCTGGATCAACAACTATAGCTTCTCTTCCACTTGTCCATATCCAGATAATGTTGTCCTTTAGAACTGGTATGGGATTGATCGAAGAGCACGCTCTATCGGCAAAAATGTTGTCAGAAGTCCCAGGCATTCGTCCCCTCGATCTGTTCTAATTACTACATGATTACTGTTGCGCTAGCCAAAGGAGCATTGCTAAAGAGTTCTGTGACCAGATTTCAAAAAGCTGGTTTGGATTTCTCCGATGTTCTTGATCCTGACAATAGACAGTTGATGGTTCCTTCCAAGTGTGGCAACGCAAGGGCCCTTTTGGTTCGGAATGGGGATGTACCTGTTTATGTTGCCTATGGGCAAGCTCAATTAGGTGTTGTTGGATATGACGTGCTTAGAGAACATCAGATGCCTGTAGCGCATTTGGTGGATTTGGGTTTCGGCGGGTGTCGGATGTCAGTGGCCGTCAAAGAAAGTACTGCTTATAAACGAGCAGCTGATTTACCCCCTCATTGTCGAGTGGCTAGTAAATTTACTAATTGTGCCAGGGAATTCTTTGACTCTCTTGATTTACCTGTGGAATTGGTTCACTTAACTGGATCGGTAGAACTTGGCCCTATAACAGGTATTGCAGAAGCAATTGTGGATCTTGTTGCTACAGGAAGAACATTAAAAGACAATGGATTAGTTTCTATTGAAGACCTTTTTCATTCCACAGCCCGTTTAGTAGGGCATCCATTGTCATTACGACTTGACAGTGGAGATTTACACCAAGTTGTGGAGTTAATGAGAACTGAAAGTACAAAAAATTAGGCTTTTTGATGATCCTTTCTGACTTTCGAAGAATTAAGAGTCTTGGTCGCTATCTGCGTAGAGACCGCAAGCGTCTATTTGTGATTTTCTTGATATTGATACCAGTCGCAGTTGCTGGTGCTATTCAACCCCTATTAGTTGGACAAGCTATTAGTACTTTGAGAGGCGAGCAAAGAGCTTTTTGGATAAGCGATCTTCCTGTAGACCTAGCAATCAGATTTTTAATAGTTGCTTTATTTGTCTCTGTAATTTTACGCTTACTACTACAGGGATATCAGACATTTCATATCCAGTCAGTAGGACAAAGACTAACTGCACGTATTCGAGAAGATCTTTTTTCTCATTCCATCGCTCTTTCTTTACGGTTTCATGAACGAATGCCTGTAGGAAAGTTACTGACAAGACTTACTAGTGACGTAGATGCTTTAGCAGAAGTCTTTGGCAGTGGAGCAGTAGGAGTCCTTGCTGATTTGGTGACTTTATTAGTAATTGCAGTAACCATGGTCTTGATTGAGTGGCGATTGGGATTATTGCTTCTTTTTACTCAGATTCCTGTTGTAGGGGTAATTCTTTGGCTTCAAAAGCGTTATAGAAGAGCTAATTATCGAGTAAGAGAAGAACTGTCTCAATTAAATGCAGACTTCCAAGAAAACCTTCAAGGATTGGAGGTTGTTCAAATGTTTAGAAGAGAGGCTTTAAATGGTAGATCCTTTTCGCGAACAGGTGGTGCTTATCGCAGGGCTGTAGATGGAACGATCTTTTATGACAGCAGCATCTCTGCCTTTATTGAGTGGGTTGCTTTAGCTGCCGTGGCACTTGTCTTGTCAATAGGGGGTTTGCTGGTGTCGGCAAATTCAATGGGACTAGGAACTCTTGCCACATTTATTCTTTTTGCTCAAAGATTATTTGAGCCATTGAGGCAGTTGGCTGAACGTTTTACTCAGATCCAAGGTGGATTAACAGCTGTCGAAAGGATTGGTGAATTATTGGAGCAACCCTTGGAGATCAAAGATGTGAGTTTAGATCAACAGACCAGAGATGAAAATCTTCATTTGCCAATTCTAAATAGAGGTGAGATTGTTTTTGAGAATGTTAGTTTTTCTTATAGACAAGATGAGCCAATTATTAAGAATCTAAGCTTTCGTATTTCTCCGGGTGAACATATAGCTCTTGTTGGGCCAACAGGCTCAGGTAAAACAACTCTAATACGCTTACTTTGTAGGCTATATGAGCCTCAGTCGGGTCACATTTTTCTTGATGGCAGAGATATTAAAACAATTCCAATTAAAGATTTGAGAAGAAGCTTGGGAGTTGTTCTTCAAGATACTTTTTTATTTAGTGGAAATGTTGAAGATAATCTCCGTTTGGATTCTTTGGCTTCTAAAGAAGATCTAGAAAGGATTTGTAAAGAGCTTGGTCTTGATTCTTTATTGAACAAGCTTCCTAATGGTTTGCAAACAGAGC
>QCFS01000024.1 GCA_003278365.1 Prochlorococcus sp. AG-363-M17
ATCAGTCGAAGCCTTTGAGGTGGATCCTTTTAACCTCATAGTTGCAGCAGCCCAGTTACAAAGCTTCCAGCCTTTCCCTCCAAGACGACTGTCATGTCCACCGATAGTATCGAAACAAGCTATTTGCTGACAGTACCCGCCTCCTATATATGCCCAACCACTAGGGCACATATTTCCAGTAGTTCTAACTTTGTCAATATCAACTGTGACCTTGGTTTCAGAGTTTGATTTGTTTAGAAAGTTAAGCATGGTTACAACACCAGTCCCAGTAAACGCAATGACTGCAACTGCAGCTCCCCTAATTAGCCATTTAGTGTTTGAGTCCATTGATCCAGCTTAGCTTTCAGGTAAGAGTGAGATGGGCTAGAAAAGAAGCAACAGACACCTCGAGATCGAAGGTCTATCCAAACTCTATTCAAACCGCACATTTTCGCCCAAACCCATTGATATGACTGAAATTAACTACTGGCTAATGAAAAGTGAGCCATAATTGATAGCAATGGATCTCGGCGATTCGAAAAATCTCTACTAGCAAAATATTAGCAAGCAGATTCTGTTAAAAACGAAGAATATCGAGCAATGATAGTCGTTTTATTTAATCCTCCATTTTATCCTTTTTGCCCTTCAGGATCATTAGCATACGACCTAGTACTCCCAAAGTATTCTGACTGTTTTTCGCACTAAATAATCGGTCACCAACGTGATTTATAAAGTTATTACTTGGTCAGGCATATTTCCACTTAACGCTTTATATAACTGCGGGAAGCAACCTACTTGAACCCCTTCTACTGTATCTTTTGGCTCAACTTCTCCTGTCCCACATTGCTCAAAAGTTCCTTCGGCTAGATTTCTTCTCACAGCACATTGATCACAAAGCATTAGCAACATTCCTTTTTCCTTTGCAATCTTTGAAACACGTTCGCCAATTGGATCTCCCTTTCTCATACAGTAAGTATTGTCATCGAAGAAGAACATTCCAACTACTTCAACTCCGTGAAATCCACCTTCTAGTTGAGGAAGAATCATCGTGGCCAACTGAAAAGTTGAGGCCATGTCAGATCGAAAGACATAGGCTACTTTCATGGTTGCTTAAAATAGGAATGATTATCATTTTCATATTATTTACTTTAAGTTTAGCTGTCTGATTTTATGCGCGTCTAAAAACAAAAAGCCCTGCGAATAGAGTAAAGAAAAGAGATGGAAGAATAAGGTTTCATTCCAACTCCATTCCAACCATCAAGAATCACTAAGATTACAGACTATGACTGAGATCAACTACTGGCTAATGAAAAGTTCCCTTTAGGTGATAGCAACCAATCTCAGCGAATCAGGAATTTCTATTCAAACTTTATTCAAACCGCTATAACCGCTCTAAGTATCGGAGTTCTAGCAAAAACTAGCTTAAATTTTATTTTTCAAAAAGTACCGTTTATGTGTAGCGAAGATGATTGCCTTCATAGTTCTTTTGAAGAGTCACTAGCTTCGCAACCAATTTGGCATGCCTTTGGGTAGTTCTTGAATTTGATGAATCAAACAAGTCTCCTCTTGCTTGCGATATGAAATTTAAAAAATCTTTTGGTACACACTCTCCTCCCCCTTTCCAAGAATGAAACTCAGAGTGAATGCTGCTTTCCAGTACGAGAATGTTATCTATCAAATCAGCTAAGTCAGGTCGGTTGACTTTGTCAAACAGGTGATGACCATCTAATTGAATATTTTTACCTCTCTTCTTTTGAGCACCTGTGACTTGGCATGTATTATTTGCAGCTCTTTTGGCTCTTATTATTGCTTGATCAATCCTTTTAGGTGATCCAGCAAGTCTTTTAACTTCTAATTTAAAACAATCTTCAACAACTTCTCCCACTGCCTCAACCCAGGCTTTACGCGATTTACCTAAAGACGAATTATTTCTCATATCAACAGCAATACTTGCTAAGCCTTTTTGACTCCAAATAGTTTCATCTTTTTCTGATATCAAAAAATGTTTCTCTATTTCAAGTCCTTCTTGACCATCAAGAGAGTCACTAGTTGTTAACCGGTTAACGCTATTCCTTAATCCCACTCCATTCGTTTGAAGAATACTTATAGTTGTACTCTTGTTAACAAAGGCCAAATCACCTCTTGTTTCTACTAAGCCTCCAGATTCAATTAGCTCTTGGGTGATTCTTCTAGAGACAAGAATTCTTTTTCTTCTTCTTCTTCTATGAGTAAGTGCTTCTATAACGATTGCCAAAATACCTATTTCTTCTCTTTCGTAATACCTCGCCAAGGCCTCTACACCCTCTTCATAGAAGCGTCTTTCCCTAAGTGTTCCTCTTTTTGTGACAAATTCAAAATGTTCTCCTTCATTTAATTCCCATTCGTCATCATCATATTTATCAAAGAAGTCAACATCTTTATATAAGCGATCGACCCTTTTACCAAGAATTTTCGCAGTTTCTTTATCAGTAAGGAGGTCTCTCATGGATTTTTCAATTATTTAATAGTGCCAAAAGAGAATCTCTCATTTTCTGTATTCGTTCAAACACTCTTTTATCTCCACCAACATCTGGATGATGCACTTTTGCTAATGCCCTAAATGAATCTTTTATGTCATCCTTTGATGCTGTTTTACTATCCAATCCAAAAACATGCCAAGGTCGAAAGTTCTCTAATACATTGATACCGTTAATACAATTTGGTCCACTCAAATCTCTTTCTTCTTCAGGAACACCTACCCATCTTCGATATAACTTCATCCAATCTTCTTTTGTTCTTAGAGATATAGTTTCTCCAGCAATAGACATACTAAAAGTTTTGTTCTTTCTCAGTTCGGTGACATTCTTGCAATCGAATTTTTCTAAGACCGCCTTTCTCGCTAATGCCATTGACATACTCTTGGCTTTAGGAGTGGCAAAGGGACCTCCATTGATTTTCTCGGCAAAAGCCAAAAGAGCTTCACTTGTTATGGACTTCTCCTTCAAGAGCTGATGAATCAACTCTTCCACCTCTATATTCGTCAACTTCTTTCGCCTTGCTGCCACACCTAGGAATCAGAAGATAAGAACCCTACCTTTGAAACTCTCCAATCTCTTGAAGAAAGTAAAATAGATACAAGGAAAAGACCAATGTGCAGTTCTTAAAGAAAATGACTAGAGAACTGGAACCCTGAGATCGAGGGTTTATTCAAACTCTATTCAAACCGCCCTTTTCGCCCAAACCCATTGATATGAATGACATTTCTTACTGGCTAATGAAAAGAGGCGTTTGAGTGATAGCAATCGATCTCAGCTAATTGCGCAGATTTACCCAAACTCCTATTTACTTCACTTAAGAAGAATATTCATCTAGATAAGCTAGAAAAGAAAAAGGATTACTCTGCCAATGGAAAACAACATCTTCTATAAAGCTTTAGCCTCTGTCAGCACAGTTGGGATAGTTGCTATAGGTGGTTTGCTAGTCCCCATAGCAAATCAGAAAGGAAATAACATTGAAGAATCAGTAGCCAATACAAGGAGTGAATTAATACAAGCTCGAAAAGCTGCTTTGGATGAGATCAAAGCAGCAAGGAAGGGAGCGTTAGCTGAAGTAAAAACTGCAAAAAAAGAATCTTTGAACGCAATAAATAAAGCAGGAGGGCAAGAAGGCACAGTCTGGTTAGTTCTTGTAGGTATAGGAAAATCAATAGGAGGCGGAGTAGGAATAGAAAAAATCGAGATGCAGAATATGGGGCAGTGTGAACTTCAAGGAGCAATGTGGGCTTCAAGTGAAAGACTCAGCAATAACAAGAAAGCTAGAAATGTTAGATATGAATGTATAACTGGAAAATAAATGAAGAAAAAGTATTTATTACTTCTTGCATTGGCAACAATCTTTCCTTTCCCTAGTAGCGCAAAAGCTGATTTTGGTGATGCAGATTTCCCGCTGCAAATGTTGAAAGATGGACCAAAGAGTTACCACGACGCTTGGTGTCGAAAAATCAAGCGGAAGTGTCGAGTCCGATTCCAAGGTCCAGCAATGTGGGTTGAAGGTCAGGGTGGCATTCAACGTGCACAATTTCTCGGATATAGATTTGATCTAGACGGTGACGAGTTCTACAACTACATCTCATACAAATCTAATAATGGTAAAGACATCAGAGAGTCTCTTTTCCTTTTTGCGAATGTTAGTGCTCATAGAGATTTTCAAAACGCTTTAATTCGATGGACGAAGCTCGATCCACAGCCAATCCCAAACTACCGTTTACCAGCAAGTCAAGGGCCACAGGATACCAAAGGTAGAGATAAAGGGCTGAACCCTTACGACAACCCACCAATCACTGACTGGTCAGAAAAAACCACTGATGAACAAGATCAACGCTTCCGAAATAAAAAACCTTGGCAAGATTGAGAGACAATGGAAATAACTAAAACCCTGAGATCTAGGGTTTACCCAAACTTTACCCAAACCGCCCATTTCCGCCCAAACCCCTTGATATGACTGAAATTAACTACTGGCTAATGAAAAGTTAAAAACCTTTGATACCAGTCGATCTCACGGAATCACCACAACCTATACCAGCAAAATACTAGCAAGCCTCTAAACCTCAACTAGCTTTCTAACCTCTTTTATCGCAATGGCTGACAAAATATCTCGTATTGGCTATTGAAAACTTTCATCCTAGTGACAACAAGGGATTAGAAGGAATCACTAAAACCTGTTCGAACCTGAAAAGCTATTACCTAATATCAAAAGAAAACAAGTAATCTTAGAACTTTATTTTGCTAATTTAATAAAATCAGACTCAGGAAGTCCAGCTTTTGATGCGCCATCTTTGCAGAAGAAGTAAGCGTACATACCTTGTTCAGAACGTATCTCGAATTTCTTCCAGCCATCTACTTTTTCATTGTCCATATATACAGCCCATGTTCTATCTTTACAATCAATTATGATATCTACGCGATTCTGCCTAACACCAGCTGGAACAGCAGATTTTCCTGGAATGTCTATTCTATTAGCAGGAGTAGTAGTGCAATGTAGTGAGCCTGACCCAAAATAACTAGAGCCGATCATAGATCCAGAACCATAGTCAGTGCAATTGGTTGTCGCATTCCCAAGTGTAAAACTTTTAGCAGAAGTACCAGCTTTATACTCTTGATACCGTCTAAATATTTCTCTATGACCTATATATCTTCCATATTTACCTCGAACCATAACTTTATGCATTTTGGGTAATGTGGCACTTGTATTCCCTATTTGAAACTTTCTGGTTGTGTATTCTTTATACAAAACTTTTCGGTTAACAGCGTCATCCAGGTAACGCCACCCTTTAAGTTTTGGAATCCCGAGACTATCCTTACCATCTCCAGCAACGCACCATCCTGATGAATCACAATCGCTATCACTTTGATTTGATTTATTACTAGGAGTGTCCTCTTTAGTCTGATATTTCATGCACCCTTCATAATCTCTCGCATCCTTACAGTCAGAATGTTTTGCAACATTAGTCTTCTTATTAGCTGATGTAGCGCATTCAGCGGTAAATACTCTCTTCGCAAGTTCAAATCCTAGAGATGATGATTTCTTTAGATCATTGCAACCAGACTTTTTATCTTCTAAAGATTTTGCTGCAGCTCTCCCGAAATACGCCATGTAATTATTGGGTTCATTCTGTATTACCTTTGTAAAATCAGATATTGCGCCTTGAATATCCTTCATTGTTAGCTTAGCAGTCCCTCTATTAAGATATATAGTATTATTAGTTGGGTCTTTTTCTATTGCTTTGTTGAAGTCCTGTATTGCACCTTGGTTGTCATTTAGATCATTCATTTTTTTATAACCTCGCTTGAAATAAAAATCAGCAGTTTCTGCTTTTACGTTTATTGAAGTTAAAAACACTGATACAGCTGAGGTCAATACAACACCAGAGCCAACTAGCAAAGGTTGTACTAATGGCGTCAAAAACAAAGAAGCTGCGATAGAAACTGTTCGGTTTTTATTCATGGATTTTTTGGAGATTACCAATGTGCTACCAACCATCTGGTTGCGTTTTTCTTTTATCTTGTTTTAGTGCTTTTTTCTTCCTCCACTCTTCCTGAAATTCCATGTATGACATCTTTTTTTTATTTAAGATGGATTGTTTTACGGGGGTAGTTTTTCCAAAACCACCCTTAAGAATAAATTGTTTAGCAGTTAGTGGAATAGTCTTATATTCATTTAACCCACAAACTTCTTTATAGGTTTTTCTCCACGTATCGACAGCATGAATCTTAGACTCCTTGAAAATCTGGTATTCTACAAAGTGGTAATCATTAATAGAATCTTTAATAATAATAATTTTCTTCTTACAATCTATAGCACTATTATAATTAGCTTCTTCATGAATAACATCATTCTCTATGAGTTTATGTCGATGAGTTAAATAAATATATTTTCCATCAGAGGTTTTTCTAATGCTTTCCTTGTCTAAATATACCGCCAAGTATTTATAAGGTCCATATTGAACTGCTTTCTGCACTTCAACTTCCTCTCCTGATGCCGCTAAAGGCAAGGAAAAGGCTATTAAAGAACTTCCAACTATAAGAAATTTTATATTCATAGATAAACTCATTTGCATTTAAGGATAGGAACAGATTTATGACCTAAGTCTTTCGCTTTTCGCCAATCTTGGCATGCCTTAGCAAGATCATTCATTTTTTCATAGGCGAGTCCTCGATTTTTATAAGCTCTTTTATTTCTCTCATCGAGTTCAATTGACTTAGTGTAATTCAAAATTGAGTCAGTTAACTTATTAGACTCATAATAAATGAGACCAATCCTATAATAACTTTCTGCAACTATCTTACTATCAGACGAGAGTTCGATAATCTTCTTTAAATCTTCAATTGCCTTCTTTCTATTATTGAGATTGTAATAAGCCTTTGCCCTAGAACTGTACAACTCAACTAACTTTGAAGATTTATCAGGTGAGGGAAGAAGCTTATTCTTTTGATTGTAATGATAGATAGCTTTACCAAAATCATTAATGCTTGCGTTCTTATCCTTTCTAAGCTGAAATTTACCTCTCCGTTGGTAGAAGAAATATTGCCAATTGTGCCAATTAAATGTCTTCTTAGGCCATTTATCTCTTACTAACTTTATTGCCTTCGTATAATTAGATAGAACTTCATCTGGATTCTCATTGACATTTGTAAGCCAGTAGTAAGCCTCAAGTCTGAGCTGATGATGTGCATTTTCCGCTACTATTGTCAAATCATCAATTGAAGACCTCAAGTAGCGATCAGCTTCAGACCGAGTAATACCAAAATGATCCTTTCTATCAACATTACGAAATTTATCTGTATAAAATAACATATCAACTACGCCGTAAATGTAAGATCTCTCCTGTCCCCTCAGCAAATATGCAGAGTAATTATTTGGATTAATCTCGATTGCTTTAGTTAAATCACTAATTGCACCTTTAACTAATTCCATAGATTCATCCGCACTAATTTCTTTTCTACTCCTTCTGTCATCTTTTTCTTTGAGTTTTAATTTAGCTGAACGCATATATTGATCAGATAATACCTGATTTTTTTCCTTCTTATTATTTTTAGTCTCCGAGATTCCCTTTGATTTGTTATATCTCATACACCCTTCATAATCTCTTGCATCCTTACAGTCAGCATTTTTATCTTTAGTTGGTCGGCGCCAAAATTGAGCTTGTGCTTCAGGACGTCCGAGAGAAGTTATCGCTAATGCAGCAGCAGAACTCAAGACAAACGGTTGCCCTAGAGAACACAAGGACAGTGCAGTCGCTATAAAGTTGGTTTTGCTTTTCTTCAGAATCCATTACCTATGATCCAAATTTTATTTTACTCGAAATGTTTTTAGAAACTCCTTCTATGAAATTAAACCAAAAGATCCTGGGGATTCTGATCGTATGCCTTGCAAAACGTTATTAATAAGTTGGTGATCTTATGAATGATTCAAAAGGCCTTATAGGTGGCTTTCACGACTGGACCAAAGCCACAGAATTGGCAATGAGAATTCTGCCGCTTTTCTAAAAAAATATTGCACAAATATCTGAACTCATATAACGATATAGACAGGACATATAAGTCCCCATACACCCCTCCAGAAAGTCACCATGAAGGATGAATGGATTGATTCATCGAAGTAGTTTCTAAAGTCTTGAAATCGATCCTCAACGTCGGAGAGGAAAGGAAACCTTGAATACTCGATGCAGAAACACGCACCGCCTTGGTATTACTCCATCAATGAGCGATGTGTGGATAGGTTTTAAAAATGGTGTGGATAGAAAAAATTGGAATAACTCAGATCTGTTGCCGTTACTAGATTTCTCAACAGAGTCTTCTTATTGGGAATTGAGGGTTTTTTCTGTCAGTTGCGATCTGTTCTTTATTAGTAATAGAAACTTGATTGAAATAGAATAGAAATAAGAGGTTGAGAATGTTAAGCCATCCACACACCATCCACACACCATCCACACATCGCAATATCGCTGAAATCCCATGGCACAACAGGAACCTAGCTACTGGCTAATGAAGAGTGAGCCCAATGCATATAGCATTGATGATCTCAAAAAAGAAGGTACTACCTTATGGGATGGGATACGTAACTACCAAGCAAGAAATTTTATGAGGTCTATGAAAATTGGCGACAAAGCTTTTTTTTATCACTCCAATTGCAAACCTCCTGGAATTATTGGTCTAATGAAAGTAATAGATATTGGTCTAGTTGATCCCACTCAATTTAATCCAAATGAGAAATATTATGATCCAAAGTCAAAGCAAGAGAATCCAAGGTGGGATTGTGCCAAGATGAGCTACTTGGGCCAATTTGCACAAATTCTTTCGCTTGAAGAGCTACGCTTAAATTACAAAGAGAATGAACTTCAGCTCCTTCGAAAAGGAAATCGTTTGTCAATAATGCCAATCAAAAAAGATATTGCAATAGATATAATCAACAAGCTTGGTGACTTTCAATAATCTAATTCACATTAAAGACTAATTACTTAGATAGTAAATGTTCTACGATTTTAATGATTTTAAAAATCAATAAATTTCAATCATTACTGCGTCTATTCCTTTCGAAATATATTTAAGACAAAGCATCACAATTAAACATTTTCCCAACATAAAGTCTAGTAATAGATCTAGAAACAACTCCATTTTGCACCAAAAAACCTGCCAAAGCAGCCTGAATCAAGCGATACTGGTCCCAATTAGGATGACGTTCGATAAACCCTGTCATTGCCTTCTGTAGTACAAGAGGGAGTTCCACTTGAAAACTAACAATCCCATCATTAAGGCAGGGGTCTACTTGCTGAAGAGAATTGTCTAACGCTCTATCCACTGGACCCTTCTGAAGCCGCTCAGTAACACCATTGCAATTGGTTGTCTGCATCTAATCCTTAAACGAATGAACACTATCTTCGTCAAATACCTGAGAACGTCAAGCGAGTGTTTATCCGCCGATCTCTAAGACTCTCATCATAAGACTCGTTCCATTGGAATGATGAGAGGATTAATCAGTGAAGTGTTTACCTTAGAAGAGTAAACAAACCATTTCCGTCAAGGGGAGAAGTCAACCAAAAGAGTTTTCCACATATAACCCGCTCAGCTTGAGCTAACTGGAAAACCCTGTGGAGAATCTGTGCAATACCTAAAACCACTAAGGGGAAAATCAATAGAAAAATATTCATAAGTCTTCCTGATCATTCTAAAGAATCCCACATCATTCTCATGGCCTGAGTGATGGATTCAGCCGCTGGAGCAGGCCATTGTGCTTCTATCGCTCGAAGAACATCAGAGCCTTCGTGTTGACAGATGACCTGAAGACTCCAGCAATCTTTATCTCCATCAAGACAACCCCACCAAGGCTGACGTTCCATTTCCAAGCGAATAGTTTCCTCTGGCATTAATTGGTCTTGCAGTTTTTGATGCTGGCTAGACAGCTCAAAAATGACTTGTGCTAGCAAATATCCTTCATCTTCTGTTAACTCAAAAGCCCATCCTTCACCCCCAATCAAAATAGGGAAATTTGAACGCGAAGAATCTCTGACCAATCGCCAGCCAGGTCCTTCCTCTTGAAACATCTAAATTCAACCAGGCAATAAATCTGGCTGATCCTGTTCATCACTAAGCTCAATAATTGCACGATGAACAGGCTTTACGGAGGATTCTTCCAACAGCCCATCAAAATCATCAAAGCGTCTCTGCTTAGCCCGAAAAGCAATTCTCACAGTAGTTAAATAACGATTACTGGAATGACGAATCAGACTCTCCCCTCTAGTAGCAAGATCTTGTGAGTCAATGCCTGATGTAAGCACTTTGTTCCAATTAATTATTCAAGAGTTTAATCCAAAAGGTCCTTATCTATCCAATTAAAGAATCTTTCTTGAATAAAGCATGCACTAAGAAGGTCCTTTCAGCGACGTCTGGAGCACGAACAATAATCTTTCGACAGAAATCAATTCCTGCCAAAGGAGCACTGATATAGCCCGAAAGAAGACTAACTTCTTCGAGATGTTCAGCGTTCAAACAATCTATTCGAACACTGCCCCAACTACGACTAAGTCTACTTCTAAGCAATGGCGCCAATCTTGACTGAATCTGCTTATCCTCTCTATAAAAAGAGAAGATAAGCTTTGTAAGTCTGTCCATCTCCCCTAGCCTTGTAACAACTACATACTGGCCACAACAGTGAAAAGGTCCCTAAGGACAGAAGAAAAACTTCAGGTTTCCAGAGAGATTGGAACATTGTCCATTGATCTAGGTAATACAACAACGGTCGTGGCCTTTCAAGCAGAAACAGATCAAGAAGCACGCCTACTTGACCTACCACCCATCACTAGAACCCAAGGAGAAATTCCTAGTCTCGTTTGGTTTTCCGAAACAAATTCTCCCAGCCTCCTTATTGGACAAGAAGTAATTGCTTCAGGACTGGCTGGCAAAAATGATCCTAATTTGAGCAGAGACTTCAAACGATGGATAGGAGATCCATCTTCATCTGACAAAAAAGAATTTGGTCTTACACCAGAAAAAGCTGGGGAATTATTACTTACAGCCATTTGGGAGAAACTTCCAACTCAGCTTGACATCCGCAGATTAGTTCTAACTACACCGGTCGAAAGTTATCGCACTTATAAATCTTGGTTGCATGATGTTTGTTCAAAGCTACCTGTAGATGAAATTGCCCTTGTTGATGAGCCTACAGCTGCAGCAATGGGTGCAGGGATGCCTCCTGGCTCAAAACTTCTTGTATGCGACTTTGGCGGAAGCACAATTGACCTTTCACTTGTTGCATTAGAAGGGGGAGAGGGTAAAGCTTCTCCAATTGCTGAACTCTTAAAATTCAATGGTCAAGACCTCCATGAACGCAGTAGACAAGTAGTTAGATGTGCAAAAGTTCTTGGAAAATCTGGGATTCGATTAGGCGGTAGAGACCTAGATCGTTGGATTGCAAATGAACTACTTCCTCAAGTTACACAATCAGAAAATATTCTAGATGGGGCAGAGAAAATTAAGTGTCGTTTAAGTCAAACAGATCTCAGAGATTCAGAGCAATTGATAGAAGTAGTTGAAGATCAGAAATTCTTAAAACTAAGTCGAGAAAAATTTCAAGAGCTTCTTGTTAAGCGTAATTTCTTAACTAGCCTTGAAAATCTTTTAAAACAAACATTATCAGGAGGAAGAAGTAATAATTGCGATCTCTCTGACCTAAATGGTGTCGTTGCTGTTGGAGGTGGTTCCAAAATCCCACTAATTAGAACTTGGCTAATAGAAAACACAAAACCAGCTCCTTTCCTAACACCTCCCCCTGTTGAAGCAGTTGCTCTGGGTGCATTATCTCTAACCCCTGGTGTAAGAATTCAGGATGTTCTAAAAAAAGGAATATTCATTCGTTGCTGGGATAAAAGAAGTGAAAAGCATTTTTGGCATCCTCTTTTCCTAAGTGGACAAACATGGCCAACTCCAGAAGGACTTGAAATCGTGCTTGCATCAAGTCAGAAGAATCAAACTCATATTGAGATTGTTGTAGGGGAAACCCAGGCAGAAGGAAGCCATGAAGTGATTTATATAGATGGAATACCTACTATTGAATCAATCTCAAAAGAGCCTGTTTTAAAACGTTTACATGATATTCAACTTTCAATACCTCTAAGACCGCCAGGGCAACCAGGCGAAGACTGCTTAAGAATAAAGTTCAAAATAAATGACCAGGCAACCTTATTTCTTGAAGGAATAGATTTACGTACTAGAGAGTCAATTGAAAAGCAAAATCTAACCACTATTACTTAACTCTTACCTGCAAAGGTAGACTCCTTCCTCTCCATCAATATCTTCTAATCGCAATTCTATATTCTCACTTCGGCTAGTTGGTACTTGGCGACCACAAAAATCAGGTTGTATAGGTACTTCTCTATGACCTCTATCTACCATGACTAACAACATTATCCTTTTTGGTCTACCCCAAGCTTGTAAAGCCTCCAGAGAAGCTCGTACTGTCCTGCCTGTAAAAATCACATCATCAACTATAAGAACTTGCCGATCTTCAATTGTCGAAGGAAGCTCAGTTGGTTGAACCAATCGAGTACCGACCCTTACTAGATCATCTCTATGAAAAGTTGGATCGAGACTGCCATGAGCAATCTGATTCCCAGAAAGTTCTTCCAACTTGTTCGCAAGAACCTTAGAAAGATGAATTCCTCTAGTAGGGATACCCAAAATAACTAATTCTTTGCTGTTTGAGACACACTCAATTACCTGAGAAGCCAGTCTTGCAATAGTCCGACCAAGCTCCTCAGCTGAAAGTATCTCAACTCTTTCATTGGTTTTGTGCTTAGACATAAACTTCGACCTTAGATGATGAGTTTATGCCCAGCCAGCAATGCTCTAAGAAAAAGGAATAGGCAAAAGCTGACAGAAGTCAATACAAATGGATATCTAAACCTCCAAAAGAAGTAACTTAAGTTTGGAAAAAACAAAGACCTACAACTTCTAGGGTCAGAATGTCCAAAATCTCCCAAGGAGTATCAATACAAACTCCTGAAGTAGCGCCAGTTGTTCTGGCAATACTTGATGGATGGGGTTACAGCGAGGACGATCAGCACAACGCCATTCGCTGTGCCGAGACGCCTGTTATGGATGCTCTTTGGCATGCTTATCCTCACACCCTTATTCAAGCAAGTGGTGCATTTGTAGGGCTCCCAGACAAACAAATGGGTAATTCTGAGGTCGGGCACCTAACTATTGGTGCCGGTCGAATTATTCAGCAAGAGTTAGTAAGAATCACAAACTCGGTTGAAGAGAAGACTCTTGGAGAAAAGAAGGCTCTAACAAAACTCGCTGAAAGGTTGCGCAAATCAGGTAAAACCTTGCACCTCTTAGGTCTCTGCTCTGACGGAGGAGTGCATAGTCATATTGATCATCTTTGTGGCTTATTAACATGGGCTGCTTCAGAAGGGCTGACAAAGATTTCTGTTCACGCAATTACTGATGGGCGTGACACTCCCACACAAAGCGCCGGTAAATACCTAACAAAAATCGAAGAACTCTTTACTTCAACTGGTGTTGGGGAGCTTGCAAGCCTATGTGGAAGGTATTGGGCTATGGATCGTGATAACAGATGGGATCGGACAGCAAAAGCCTATGAACTCCTAACTAATCCGAATATGGTTCAAAATGACAAATCTGCGTTAGAGCTATTAAAGGAAAGTTATCTGTCAGGAATTACAGATGAATTTCTTGAGCCCGTAAGACTAACTAATACATACTTAAAAGATGGAGATGGGCTTGTAGTCTTCAACTTTCGACCAGATAGAGCTAGACAACTAGTCCAGTCTTTAACTATCCCAAGTTTCAATGAATTCACAAGAAAGGCTACCCCTAGCATTGACATTGTCACCTTTACCCAATACGAAGCTGATCTACAAGTCGAAGTTGTTTTTCCTCCTGATCCACTAGATGATCTTCTAGGCCAAGTGATTTCTGAGCATGGCTTACGCCAATATCGAACAGCAGAGACTGAGAAGTATCCTCATGTCACCTATTTCCTAAATGGAGGTATAGAAAAACCACTCAATGGGGAAGACAGACATTTAATCCCATCCCCGCGAGTAGCAACTTATGACCTTTCTCCAGCCATGTCAGCTGATGCTCTTACAGAGAGCTGCACTAAAGCAATTGAGTCTGGACTTTATTCATTGATAGTCATTAACTTTGCTAATCCAGACATGGTCGGACATACAGGGAATATGGAAGCAGCAAAACATGCAGTCAGCACCGTTGATAGATGCATAGGGCAATTGTTAGATGCCACTGGTCGTATGAGTGGATCACTAATAATCACTGCTGATCATGGAAATGCAGAGTTAATGGAAGGTCCAGATGGTCAAGCATGGACAGCTCACACAACAAACCCTGTGCCTATGATCCTTGTTGAAGGTGAGAAAAGAAAAGTCACTGGTCAAGGCAATTCAGTTGATTTGAGAAAAGATGGTGGATTAGCCGACATAGCTCCGACAATTCTCCAACTTTTAGATTTGCCAAAGCCAAAAGCAATGACCGGCTCCTCACTGATCAACGGAAATAATGCCCCTAGAGTCAATGCTGAACTTGCTAAAGCCATTTAGCCTTTTATTTAATCAACTAGAAAATGACTTTTTCAGAAGACTTGGGGTTAAAATTAAATCATGATCATTAATGTTCTTACCTGGCTATGGCTTAGTTCGGGGATACTACTCATTTTATTTGTCTTACTACATAGCCCTAAAGGAGATGGCCTTGGAGGCCTAGCAGCAAGTGGGAGCTCAATGTTTACCAGCGCAAGTAGTGCAGAAGCAACTTTGAACCGTATAACTTGGACTTGTCTAGCTCTTTTCCTGAGCCTTTCCATCATTTTGAGCGCAGGTTGGTTACGTTAATCACAACCTTTATTCTGAGCTTTTATCTTAATTAAGATATCCTAATAAAAAGTATCATTTCCACTATCTTTTAATTGAAGAGGCTTCTAAATTCGAACATAAGCAATAGAAGCTTTAATTAATAATCAAAACCCCTCTCTATAAGCAGTTCAACTGATAGCCATAAAGAGTTTATCCTATTGAAATACTTCGGAACTTGTTCTGAATATTGGCATAAATAGGCAATAAAAAAGGAACTGGTAAAGACCAGTTCCTTTTTTATTTTCAATCTTTTATTGATGATGGAAATTCATCAATAATCAAAATCTCCACCCATGCCTCCACCTCCAGCAGGAGCTGCATCTTTTTTCTCAGGCAAGTCGGCAACAATGCATTCCGTGGTTAATACCATGCCTGCAATTGATGCTGCATTTTGAAGGCCAGAACGGGTGACCTTGGCTGGATCAACAATCCCAGCAACCAACATATCCACATAATCACCTGTAGCTGCGTTATACCCATCGCTTTGAGGCTTACTCTTAACGTTTTCGGCCACCACAGCACCATTTGCGCCAGCGTTTTCTGCTATACGCATCAAGGGAGCAGTAAGAGCTGCCTCAACAATATTGGCCCCTATCAACTCTTCTCCAGAGAGTGAACTAGTAGACCACTTTTCTAGCTCAGGCGCTAAATGAGCAAGAGTAGTTCCCCCTCCAGGAACAATCCCTTCTTCAACTGCTGCCTTAGTTGCGTTAATAGCATCTTCAAGCCTGAGTTTCTTATCCTTCATTTCAGTTTCAGTTGCTGCACCAACTTTTACAACTGCTACTCCTCCCGCTAACTTCGCTAAACGCTCCTGGAGTTTTTCTTTATCGTAAGTGGAGTCTGTTTCGTCCATCTGCTTTTTAATCTGCTCACAGCGAGCATTAACAGCAACTTCATTACCTTCAGCAACAATTGTTGTTGTGTCTTTATTAATAGTTACCCTCCTTGCTGTACCTAACATCTCCAGCTTTGCATTCTCAAGCTTGAGGCCTGCATCTTCAGTAATGAGTTGACCATTAGTTAAAACAGCCATGTCTTCAAGCATCGCTTTACGCCTGTCACCAAATCCTGGAGCTTTAACAGCAGCAACGTTTAAGACACCTCTTAAGCGGTTAACCACAAGTGTTGCTAAGGCTTCTTTCTCAATATCCTCGGCAATGATAAGAAGAGGTTTGCCTGTTCGAGCAATTTGCTCAAGCACTGGTACTAAGTCCTGAACAAGTCCAATCTTTTTATCAGTCAAAAGGATGTATGGCTCATCAAGAACAGCCTCCATCCTTTCAGTATCTGTTGCGAAATAAGGAGAGATATAACCCTTATCAAACCTCATGCCCTCTGTCACTTCTAGTTCAGTGGTCATTGATTTTCCTTCTTCCAGTGATATGACTCCTTCTTTTCCAACTTTATCCATTGCGTCAGCGATCATCTGACCCACTTCTTCATCATTACCCGCAGCGATAGTTCCACACTGAGCGATTGCGTTGCTATCACTAATTGGCTTTGAATGCTCCTCAATCTTCTTTACAAGGAAATCAGTAGCTTTATCAATACCTTTTTTTAAAGTTATTGCATTTGCCCCAGCAGCAACATTTCTCAAACCAGCCTTCACCATTGCATGTGCCAAGACTGTTGCAGTGGTTGTTCCATCTCCTGCAGCATCATTTGTCTTAGAAGCAGCCTGGCGAATCAAAGCAACACCAGTGTTCTCAATGTGATCTTCGAGCTCAATCTCTTTAGCAATGGTTACGCCATCATTAATGATTTGGGGAGCTCCAAATTTCTTTTCCAGAACTACATTTCGACCCTTAGGTCCAAGTGTTACTGCAACAGATTCAGCAAGTATGTCGATACCGCGCTCTAGGGCGCGTCGTGCTTGCTCGTTGTAAATAATGCGCTTAGCCATGTGTGGCAAATTCCTTATAGAGGGAAGGTTTTGGTCAAATGAAAGTTAGTGATTAGGCTGGAGAACTTCAGTTAACAACAGCCAAAATGTCCTTTTCAGACAAAAGTACATACTCATCTCCACCGAGTTTTATATCGGTTCCTGCGTACTTGCTATAGAGAACTTTGTCTCCAACTCCTACCTCTGGAGATTGACGAGAGCCATCGTCATTACGTTTGCCCGGTCCAACCTGAGCAACTTCTCCGACCTGAGGCTTTTCTTTAGCAGTATCAGGAAGGAGAATACCGCCAGCGGTTTTCTCCTCTGATTCAGAGACTTTTACAAAAACGCGATCTCCTAGAGGCTTAACAGTGGAGACGCTGAGAGAGACAGCAGCCATGAAAGAAGCAAAGCAAATAAAGGCGAATAAACGCCAAACAAGAAAGGGAGTTTGCACTTCCTTTCAATCGTTGCCAACCTATGCGCTGTGATGGGGGGCCGACTATAGGGGGGATGTGCGGGTGACCGAACCCTTACCTCTAGATACCTGTTCGGTGGTAATCTTGCCCGGCTCATAAAGAGCATTCGCCAATAGGCGAAAATCATTGCTTTCTAGATTTTGTTATGGCCGCTGCTGCTCCCGCCTCCGCCGGTACAAATGGTGTCGTTCGCCAGGTAATTGGTCCGGTTCTGGACGTGGAATTTCCCGCAGGTAAGCTGCCAAAAATTCTAAATGCGTTACGAATAGAGGGTACTAACCCTGCCGGACAAGAAGTTGCACTTACTGCCGAAGTTCAACAACTTCTTGGAGATCACAGAGTAAGGGCTGTCGCTATGAGCGGCACTGATGGTCTGGTCAGAGGTATGGAAGCTATTGACACTGGAGCTCCAATTTCAGTGCCGGTGGGAGAAGCAACACTTGGGCGGATATTCAATGTTTTAGGAGAGCCTGTTGACGAACAAGGACCCGTTACAACATCTGCCACTGCTCCCATACATAGATCCGCGCCTAAACTCACTGAGCTAGAAACAAAGCCAAAGGTTTTTGAAACAGGCATCAAAGTTATTGACCTATTAGCTCCTTATAGACAAGGCGGAAAAGTTGGATTATTCGGAGGTGCCGGTGTTGGTAAAACAGTTTTAATTCAGGAATTAATAAACAATATTGCTAAAGAGCATGGTGGTGTTTCAGTTTTTGGAGGCGTCGGAGAAAGAACAAGAGAAGGGAATGACTTGTACGAGGAATTCAAGGAGTCAGGTGTCATTAATCCCAAAGACTTGAAGCAATCAAAAGTTGCCCTTTGTTTTGGGCAAATGAACGAGCCTCCAGGTGCCCGTATGCGTGTGGGTTTATCAGCATTGACCATGGCCGAGCATTTTCGCGACGTCAATAAGCAAGATGTACTTCTATTCATTGACAATATTTTCCGGTTTGTTCAGGCAGGTTCTGAAGTGTCCGCGCTTTTAGGAAGAATGCCTTCAGCTGTTGGATATCAACCTACCCTTGGTACTGACGTAGGAGAACTACAAGAAAGAATTACGTCCACCCTTGAGGGCTCAATCACTTCAATTCAAGCGGTCTACGTCCCTGCAGACGATCTAACAGATCCTGCTCCCGCAACAACCTTTGCCCACTTAGATGCCACCACAGTGCTGGCTCGTGCTCTTGCCGCTAAAGGTATTTACCCAGCAGTAGACCCTCTAGATTCAACAAGCACCATGCTTCAACCTTCAGTTGTAGGAGACGAGCATTACCGAACAGCAAGAGCTGTCCAGTCCACTTTGCAGCGCTACAAAGAGCTGCAAGACATCATTGCCATCCTTGGACTAGATGAACTTTCTGAAGAAGATCGCAAAACTGTTGATAGAGCTAGAAAGATTGAAAAATTCCTTTCTCAACCTTTCTTTGTTGCAGAAATATTTACTGGCATGTCAGGTAAATACGTGAAACTTGAAGAAACTATTGCAGGATTCAACATGATTCTTGCAGGAGAATTAGATCATCTTCCTGAACAAGCGTTTTACCTCGTAGGCAATATTGAAGAAGTAAAAGCCAAAGCAGAAAAAATTGCTGCTGAAGCAAAGAACTGAAGATTCTTCTTCGTTCAAGAGTCTCTGATCATGAGGCTCAATCCAACTCTCCACCTAGTCACACTTTTCCAACATGACCCTCACCCTCAGAGTGCTGGCGCCAGATCAAAGCGTTTTCGACGGCACAGTCGAGGAGGTTATTCTTCCAAGTACTACAGGTCTGCTGGGCATACTTCCCGGTCATATATCTCTAGTAACTGCTATTGATATAGGTGTTTTGCGAGTTTTAGAAAAAGGGAATTGGACCTCAATTGCCCTAATGGGAGGCTTTGCAGAAGTTGAGAATGATGATGTCACAGTCTTAGTAAATGGTGCTGAAGTAGGCAGCACCATTGATTCTTCAAAAGCAGAAGCTGAACTAGAAAAAGCAAAAGGAAACTTCAATCTTCTTGAAAATGAACCCACTTCACCTGAAAAATTAAAAGCAGAGCAAAACCTGAGCAAAGCAAGGGCAAGGCTTCAGGCTTCCAAACAGGAAAACTAATAACAATCCGTATTGACTAGTTAAGTTTTTCGTCGAATCGTGTTGCAGCTCTTATTAGATAGTGCAAACCCTAAAGATTGGGAGGAATGGCTACCAACTGGACTTTTCTCTGGGATAACCACAAACCCAACATTACTCCGCCAAGCCAGGCAACCCTGCACAATCAACCATTTCAAAAGCCTCGCATCGTTTGCTGAGCAGTTGGGCTGCAAAGAACTTCATCTACAAGCATGGGGAGAAACTAAAGCTGATCTCACGAAAACAGCACTTTCATTAGCTTTACTAAGAACAGCAAAATTAAATATCCATGTAAAAATTCCTATCACTTTATTAGGAGCAAAAGTCGCAAAGACCCTTATAGACAAGGAAATCTCCGTAACATTCACTAGCTGCTATGAAGCCGAGCAAGTTCTAATAGCAGCCGCACTGGGCGCCAGTCATATAGCACCTTACCTAGGTCGAATAAATGACATGGGAATAGATGGTCTATCAGAACTTATAAAAATGCATAAGATTCTTGAAGGGACACATAGTTGTTGCAACTTATTAGTAGCAAGTATCAGAAAACAACAAGAAATAAGTTATCTTACGGCAAATGGAATAACAAGCTTCACTATTAATCCTAATATTGCTTTAAAGATATTTGATGTATCAGCAACAAATATGGCTTCAGATAAATTTCAGAATGATGCTATCTCAAACCAATAAAAGCCATAGTTTTCAAAGGGTATGACTTTAAGCTGTACCGCAGAAAGTAACATCTGGAAACTTCAATTTAGCTT